>NZ_JBYRFX010001205.1:0-2022 GCF_057815775.1 Inquilinus sp. | reverse complement strand
CTTGGTCACCCCCGCCTCGCCCATCGCGGCCAGGCCGTAGAGGGAGGCCTTGCCCATCAGGCAGCCACGGGCGCCCAGCGCCACCGCCTTCAGGATGTCCTGGCCGGACTGCACGCCGCCATCGAACAGGATCTCGGTCTTGTCGCCGATCGCCTGGACGATGCCCGGCAGCGCCGAGATCGAGGATTGCGCGCCGTCGAGCTGGCGGCCGCCATGGTTGGAGACCACGACCGCGTCGGCGCCGGTCGAGGCCGCGATCTTCGCGTCATCCTCGTCCAGCACGCCCTTCAGGATCAGCTTGCCGGGCCAGATGCTGCGCACCCATTCGACATCCTTCCAGCTGAGCGACGCATCGAACTGGCTGGCGGTCCATTCCGACAGGGTCTTCAGGTTGCCCGCGCCCTTCACGTGCCCGTCCAGATTGCCGAAGCTGCGGCGCTTGCCGAACAGCACCTTCATCGCCCAGGACGGCTTGGTGGCGATGTCGATGGCGTTGCTGAGCGTCAGCCGCGGCGGCACGGCCAGGCCGTTTTTCAGGTCGCGATGGCGCTGGCCCTGGATCTGCAGGTCGAGCGTCAGCACCAGGGCCGAGCATTGCGCGGCGATGGCGCGTTCGATCAGCGATTTCGAGAAGCCGCGGTCGCGCATGACGTAGAGCTGGAACCAGAACGGCTTCTGCACCGCGCCGCGCACATCCTCGATCGAGCAGATCGACATGGTCGACAGGCAGAACGGGATGCCGAAGGCCTCGGCCGCTCGGGCGCCGTGGATTTCGCCATTGCCGTGGAACAGGCCGGTCAGGCCGGTCGGCGCGATCGCCAGCGGCATGGTCACGTCCTGGCCGAGGATCCTGGTCGCGACCGAGCGCTTGTCGACATCGATCATCACCCGCTGGCGCAGGCCGATGGCGGACAGGTCGGCGCGGTTGGCCCGCAGCGTCACCTCGTCATAGGAGCCGCGGTCGGCATAATCGAAGATGGCCCGCGGGATGCGGCGCTTGGCCAGGGCGCGGAGGTCCTGGATGTTGGTGATCGTCGGCATGCGCAGTCTTCTCGGGCAGGTTTGTTATGTCTGATAAATGCCACGGCCGCGCCTGTCACCCGCAATTCCGCCAAGGCATCGTTACACAGGCCGCATCTTTACACATTGCGGCGGCGACGCCAGGGTGGCGGCCATGAGCGACTCCCTCGACACCCGCCTGAACCGCGTCCTCGACGCCCTGCCCCGCAACTATGCCGGGCCCGGCGGTGCCGTGGCCGTGCTGCGCGAGGGCGAGGTGCTGGCCCGCCACGCCTGGGGCTGGGCCAATGCCGAGCGGCGCATCGCCTTCACGCCGCGCACGCTGTTCCGCATGTGCTCGATCACCAAGCAGTTCACCTGCGGCCTGCTGCTGGACGCCCTTCCCGACCCGTCGGTGCTGGATGGCGACGTGCGCGCCCGCCTGCCGCTGCTGCAGGGTGCGGCGCCGACCGCCCGCCACCTGGCGCATAACCAGTCCGGCCTGCGCGACTATTGGGCGGTGGCGATGCTGCACGGGTCGCCGGTCGAAGCGCCGTTCGGCGACACCGAGGCCGCGCGCGTGATCGCCGGCACCCGGACGCTGCAGTTCGCGCCGGGCACGCGCTATTCCTACGTCAACCAGAACTTCCGCATCCTGTCCGATGTGCTGGAGCAGCGGACCGGCCGCAGCTTCGCCGAGCTGCTGCGCAGCCGCATCTTCGACCGCGCCGGCATGAGCGGCGCGGTGCTGGCCGCCGACACCCGCGCCATGCCCGACGGCACCGAGGGCTATGAAGGCACCCAGGCCAGCGGCTTCCGCGCGGCCGAGAACCGCATCCTGTGGACCGGCGATGCCGGGCTGGGCGCCAGCCTGGACGACATGATCGCCTGGGAGCGCCACATCGATGCCTCCCGCGACGACCCCGAGGCGCTGTACAGCCGCCTGTCCGCCCCGGTCGGCTTCGCCGACGGCGCCCTCGCCCCCTATGGCTTCGGCCTCAGCCGGGGCAGTGAGTTCGGCCG
>NZ_JBYRFX010001204.1:0-2088 GCF_057815775.1 Inquilinus sp. | reverse complement strand
GTGTGGCCGACCGCGGTGACGATCCGCGCCACCACCGCATCGGCCCGGCCGATCAGCGAGGAGGCGGTGCGGAACAGCTGGCCGACGCCGACCACCAGCGGGCCCGGCCGGTAGCGCTTGCTGTCGCCCACCGTCTCCAGGAATCCGGCATCGCGCATCGCCCGCAGCAGGCGCGAGGTGTTGCTCTTCGGCAGCGACAGCAGCGCCGCCGCCTCCGTCACCGTGATCTCGGTGCGGGTGGTGTTGAAGCAGCGCAGGATGCCGGCGGCGGTGTCGAGTGTGGTCATGCCATCATCCGGTTTGTTCCACTTTATGGAACTTGATTTCCGAATAATGAAACTGTAACAGCGGCTTGCACTGTGGATCAAGCCTGTTCGGTCACGCCCAGGACGACGGGCCCGGCGAGGGCTGCCGGTCTGAGACCACAATGGGAGTGGGTTGGGCTAGTACCGCCCGAGGATGGCGCCGCGGACCAGGTCGGCCTGGCGCAGCGGCGGCGGTTCCTGGACCAGGACGGCGAAGACGTTGTGGTCGGCCCGCCGCAGCCGGCGCAGATAGCCGTCGGCGAGGCGGGCGGACAGCAGGGCCGGCACCGCCGCCCGCGGCACGGCACGCCGCAGCGCCCGCGCCTCGGCCAGGCGCAAAGCGGCCAGATCCGCCACCTTGGCCACGGCCCGCTGCAGCCCGTCATGCGGCTTCATCTCGAACAGCAGGCCACGCTCGGCGCCCGCGGCGGCGAGACCATCTTCCGGCAGATACAGCCTCTTCTGCCGGGCGTGGAACGGGATCGCCCGCATCAGCCCGACCAGGGCCCAGGCGGTGCCGACCTTGGTGGCCACGTCATGCGCCGCGCCGTCGCGGATGCCCAGCATCTCGAGATGCAGCCGCAGCAGCGGCCCGGCGGTGTCGGCGGCGTAGCGTTCGAGATCGGCCAGGGTGGCCGGCGGCTCGTCCTCCAGGTCGCGCTCGCGGGCGTCGACCACGGTGTCGAAATGGGCGCGGCTGAGGCCATGGGCGGCGACGGCCGGGGCCAGCGCGTCCAGCACCTCGTGCCGCCGCGGCCGGCCGTCATAGATCTCGCCGATCGCGTCGCGCCACCATTGCAGCCGGATCTGGCCGAGCAGCGGCTGGCTGACCACCTCGCGCGTCTTCGCCACCTCGATGTTGAAGGCATAGACGCCGAACAGCGCCGGCCGCAGCGGCGCCGGGGCGAACAGGCAGGTGAGATAGCGGTCGTGGTCGAGACGGCGAACCTGGTCGCCATTCTGTCCCAGAAGGTCTGATGTCGGCATGGCGGCCCCTATATGCCCTGTCGCCGGGCCGGCCGCCACCGCCAAGCGGTGCTTGCCAGGGAACGCTTCAAGCTTAAACTATCGCCGGACACCCACCGTCACGAGGTCCGGGACCATGAAGGCGATCATCGTCGGGGGCGGCATCGGCGGGCTGGTGACGGCGCTGATGCTGCAGGCGCGCGGACTGGACTGCACGGTGTTCGAACAGTCCGGCGAGATCCGCGAGGCCGGCGTCGGCATCAACACCCTGCCGCACGCGATCCAGGAACTGGCCGGGCTCGGGCTGCTCGACCGGCTCGATGCCATCGCCATCCGCACGCATGAGCTGTTCTACACCAACCGCTTCGGCCAGGTGATCTGGCGCGAGAAGCGCGGCCTGGATGCCGGCTTCGACGTGCCGCAGTTCTCGATCCATCGCGGCCGGCTGCATGGCGCCCTGCACCGGGCGGCGCGCGAGCGCCTGGGCGATGCGATCCGGATGGGCCGGCGCCTGGTGGGCTTCGACCAGGACGGCCAGGGCGTCACCGCCCATTTCGCCGACCGCGCCGGCGCCACCGTCGAATCGGTGCGCGGCGATGTGCTGATCGGCGCCGACGGCATCCATTCCGCGATCCGCGGCACGCTTTACCCGGACCAGGGATCGCCACGCTGGAACGGCATGATGATGTGGCGTGGCGCCATCGACTGGCCGGTCTTCATGGACGGGCGCAGCATGATCGTCGCCGGCGGCATGGCGGCGAAGGTGGTGCTGTACCCGATCGCACCGGGCGAGACGCCGGCGACGCGGCTGACCAAT
>NZ_JBYRFX010001203.1:0-3488 GCF_057815775.1 Inquilinus sp. | reverse complement strand
CTTCGACATGGCCCTGAACTCCTGGTACGTCGGCGCCACGCCGTACTACCAGATCGACGACGCCTTCAACTCGCGCAACAAGGGCAAGACCCGGTTCTCGGCGCAGCGCTTCTTCGACCCGAAGCTGGACCAGCTGCTGGCGGACTATACCCAGACGGTCGACGCGGCGAAGCAGAAGGAGATCCTGAACAGCGCGCAGATGATCCTGGCCGAAAACATGCCGGTCGTGCCCGTCTACAACAGCCCGTTGTGGTACGAGTACAACTCGAAGCGCTTCACCGGCTGGGCCACCGCCGACAACCCGTTCGTCAGCCCGCAGAACTACGACCCCAACCACGACCGGCTGCTGCACCTGCTGGCGCTGCGCCCGGTCCAGTAACCATAATAGCCGCGGCGCGGGCCCAAGCCGGGTCCGCGCCGTCCCTGCCCCCGCATCCGAGGACCGGGAATGGCCTTTGTCGCCCGCCGATTGTTCTTCTACCTCGTCGCCTTCGTGGTCGCCGCCAGCATCAACTTCGTGATCCCGCGGCTGATGCCCGGCAACCCGGTCGACATCATGTTCTCGCAGGCGGGCAACCGGCTGTCGGTCGAGAACATCGCCGCGCTGAAGGCGACCTTCGGCTTCGTCGACGGGCCGCTGTGGCAGCAATATTTGGCCTATCTCGGCAGCGTCTTCACCGGCGACCTCGGCGTGTCGGTGAAGTATTTCCCGATCACCGTTGCCGACGTGCTGGGCCGCGCCCTGCCCTGGACCCTGTTCCTGATGGGCGGGGCGACGCTGCTGAGCTTCGTGCTGGGCACCTTCCTGGGCATCCTGGCCGCCTGGCGCCGAGGCAGCCGGTTCGACGTCACCGTCTCGACCGCCGCGGTCGTGTCGCTGGCGACGCCGGCGGTGGTGGTGTCGCTGTTCGGGCTGTTCGTCTTCGGCTTCACCCTGCAGTGGTTTCCGACCGGCTATTCCTCCGACACCGGCCTCGACCCTGCCCTGTCCTTCGACTACATCGGCAGCGTGCTGTATCACGCGATCCTGCCGATCGCGACGCTGTCGGTGGTGCTGACCGGGGACTTCCTGGTCACCATGCGCAACAACATGATCAACCTGCTGGGCGAGGACTACATCACCATGGGCCGGGCCAAGGGCCTGTCCGACCGGCGGGTGATGCTGATGTACGGCGCCCGCAACGCCCTGCTGCCGGGGGTGACCAGCCTGGCCATCGCCATCGGCAAGATCCTGGGCGGGTCGCTGGTGACCGAGGTGGTGTTCAACTATCCCGGCCTGGGCAACACGCTGTACCAGGCGATCCTGGCGCGCGACTATCCGGTGATCCAGGGCCAGCTGCTGATCATGACGCTGGCGATGCTGCTGGCCAATTTCCTGGCCGACGTCGCCTACGCCTTCCTCGACCCCCGGCTGCGCAGGAGCTGAACATGCGGATGATCCTCGCCGCCCTGTCGAACCGCAAGGCCGCCATCGGCCTGGCCATCGTCCTTGTCATCATCATCATGGGGCTGATCGCGCCCCTGCTGAGCGACTACAACCCGGCGCGCCGGGTCGGCCGGCCGCATGAGGCGCCGTCGGCGGTGCATGTGCTGGGCACCACCCGCAACGGCTACGACGTGTTCTCGCAGCTGACCCACGGCGCCCGCACCTCGCTGGCCGTCGGCTTCGGCGCCGGGCTGATCATCACCGTGATCGGCACCGCGGTCGGCGTCGCCGGCGGCTATCTCGGCGGCAAGACCGACGAGGCGCTGAACTTCGCGACCAACGTCATCCTGGTCATTCCCAACCTGCCCCTGTTGCTGGTGCTGGCCGCCTTCATCGGACAGGCCAGCCCGCTGGTGATCGCGGTGATCATCGGCGCCACATCCTGGGCCTGGGGCGCGCGGGTGACGCGGGCGCAGACCTTCTCGCTGCGGGAGAAGGAGTTCGTGCGCTCGGCCGAGATGATCGGCGAGCCGCGCTGGCGCATCATGCTGGTCGAGCTGCTGCCGAACCTGGTGTCAATCGTCGGCATCAACTTCATCGGCAGCGTGATCTACGCCGTGATCACGGAAGCGACGCTGGAGTTCCTGGGCCTGGGCGACCCGCAGACCATTTCCTGGGGCATGATGCTGTACAACGCGCAGAACGCCTCGGCCATGGTGGTCGGGGCGTGGTGGGAGATCCTGGCGCCCTGCGCCGCCCTGGCCCTGCTGGGCGCCGGGCTGTCGCTGATGAACTTCGCGATCGACGAGGTCGCCAACCCGCAGCTGCGCATCGGCCGGTCGATGGCGCGGTGGAAGAAGCTGGCGCGGATGCGGGAGGCGCGGTCGTGAACGCCATCTCCCAGACCGAAGCCCCCCTGCTCTCCGTCCGCAACCTGGCCGTCGACTATATCGGCGACCGCGGCGATTTCCGCGCGGTCGACGATGTCAGCTTCGACATCGGCCGCGGCGAGGTGTTCGGCCTGGCCGGGGAATCCGGCTGCGGCAAGAGCACCATCGCCTTCGCCATCACCCGGCTGCACAAGCCGCCGGCCCTGATCAGCGAGGGCGAGATCGCCTTCGCCGGCCAGGATGTGCTGCGCCTGGATGGCGAGGCGCTGCGCCGGTTCCGCTGGCGCGAGGTCGGCATGGTGTTCCAGAGCGCGATGAACGCGCTGAACCCGGTGCTGACGATCGAGACCCAGTTCCGCGACGTGCTGGTCACCCACACCGGCTGCAGCCGGGCCCAGGCGCGCGAGCGTGCGGCCGAGCTGATGCGGATGGTCGACATCGACCCCAGGCGCCTGTCCGACTATCCGCACCAGTTCTCCGGCGGCATGCGCCAGCGCATCGTCATCGCCATCTGCCTGGCCCTGGACCCGAAGCTGATCGTGATGGATGAGCCGACCACGGCGCTGGACGTCGTGGTCCAGCGCGAGATCCTGCAGCAGATCGACGGGCTGCGGCGCAGGCTCGGCTTCTCGATCCTGTTCATCACCCACGACCTCAGCCTGATGGTGCAGTTCTGCGACCGCATCGGCGTGATGCTGAAGGGCAAGCTGGTCGAAGTCGGCACGGCGCAGCAGATTTTCCGCGCCCCCGCCCATGACTACACCCGCAAGCTGTGGGCGTCCTTCCCCTCGCTGCACGGCGCCGGCCGCACCGCGCTGCAGGACGTCGCGGAGGCGGCGCGATGACCGAACCGATCCTGGCCCTGGAGCGCGTGGGCAAGAGCTTCGGCTCGGTCCGCGCCTTAGACGACGTGTCGATTGAGCTTCATTCCGGCCGGGCGCTGGCGCTGGTCGGCGAATCCGGCAGCGGCAAGACCACCTGCGCCCGCATCCTGATGCTGCAGCACAAGCCCAGCGAGGGCCGGGTGCTGTTCAAGGGCGAGGATGTCGCCAAGCTGCACGGCGCGGCCGAGACCCTGGCCTATCGCCGCGCGGTGCAGATGGTGTTCCAGGACCCGTTCGGGTCGCTGAACCCGACCCACACCATCTTCCACCACATCGCCCGCCCCCTGG
>NZ_JBYRFX010001202.1:0-2118 GCF_057815775.1 Inquilinus sp. | reverse complement strand
CCAGGGCCGGCACGTCATCGCCAACGGCTCCCGCGCCGCTGTGCCGGCGCTGGCCGCGCGGGTGCCGCGCCTGGTGCTGGTCGAGGTTAGCGCGCCACCGGCGCTGCTGGCCCGCCGTATCGCCGGCCGGGGCCGCGAGGCCGGGGCCGACATCGCGGCCCGGCTGGCGCGGCCGGCGCCCGACCTGTCCGCTGCGCTGGCGGGTGGGCTGCGCATCGTCCGGGTCGCCAATGACAGCACGCCGGAGGCTGGCATCGCCGCCTTCGTCCGGCAGGTGCAGCAGGAGGCGTCGCGGCTGCGCCTGCGCGCCGTGCCGATCAACACCGGCCGGCAGAACACGGCCTTCCTGCCGCAGAACGGCACCGTGCTGCGGGCGACCGACTATCTCGGCCCCGGCAAGATCGACGTGGTCGCCGGCGACCGCAGCATCCGTGCCCAGGTCAATGTGCTGGACGACCCGCGGCTGCTGGACGACGACGAGATCGGCCGGTCGACCGAACCCTTCGCCGACCTGGGCATGGCCGCGGGCACCGACCTCTTCATCCGCCGCACCCCGTCCCCGGAAAGCCGGGGCGCGCTGCAATGCAAGATCCGCGGTGGCGCGCTGGCTGAGGAGCAGTATGCGCAGGTGGTGCGCGACATCGTCGAGGGCCGCTATCCCGACAGCGAGGTCGCGGGCTTCCTGGTGGCCGCCAACCGCGGGCTGACCGATGACGAGGTGGTGTCGCTCGCCCGGGTCCGCAGCACCTTCTCCGAACGGATCCGCTGGGACGCCCCCCTGGTGGTGGACAAGCATTCCATGGGCGGCATCCCGGGCAGCCGCATCACCCTGATCGTGGTGCCGATCGTCGCTGCCCACGGCCTGACCATGCCGAAGACCTCCTCGCGGGCGATCACCTCCGCCGCCGGCACGGCGGATGCGATGGAGACCGTCGCCCGGGTCGATCTGAGCGTGGACGAGGTGCGCCGCACGGTGGCCGCCGCCGGCGCTTGCATCGCCTGGAACGGCCGGCTGAACCATTCGGCGCTGGACGACGTGATGAACGCGATCACCCGGCCGCTCGGGCTCGATTCCAACCGCTGGTCGGTGGCGTCGATCCTGTCGAAGAAGCTCACCGCCGGGTCGACCCATGTGATCGTCGACCTGCCCTATGGCCCCAGTGCGAGGCTGAAGAGCCGGACGGAGGCGGCCGAGCTGGCCACCCTGTTCGAGACCGTCGGCGCCGGGCTGGGCCTGACCGTGCGCGCCTTCCCCACCGACGGCACGGCGCCGATCGGCCGCGGCATCGGCCCGGCGCTGGAGGTGCGCGACGTGCTGCAGATCCTGGACAACCGGCCGGAGGGTCCGGCGGATCTGCGCGAGAAAGCGCTGTTCTATGCCGGCCGTATCATCGCCTGGGACCCCGCGGTGGGCAGCGAGGCGGAAGGCCGCCGCCGGGCCGAGGCACTGCTGGCCACCGGCCGGGCGCGGGACGCTTTCGACCGCATCGTCGACGCCCAGGGCCGGCGGGCCGACCCGATCCTGCCTGCGCCCCTGGTGCAGCCGGTCTATGCCGACCGGACCGGCCCGATCGCGGCCATGGATGGCTGGGCCATCGCCGGCATCGCCCGCCGGGCCGGCGCCCCGTCCGACCCCGGCGCCGGCATCGACCTGCTGTGCCGCGTCGGCGAGGAGGTGCGGGCCGGGCAGGCGCTGTTCCTGATCCGCGCATCGACAACGCAGGATCTCGATGCCGCCGCGGCCATGGCCGGGCATCATGCCGGGATCGACATCCGCGAGAGCATCGATAGCGGGGTGTGACGACGCCGCGCGAGAGCGGCCGGACGGAAAGCTATAACCGATAAACAAACAGGGACACGGCGATGACAGGAATGGCAGGCAAGGCGATGGCGGCGGTGTTTGCACTGGCCGCCATGCTGTCCGCCCCGGTGCGGGCGGCGGAAATCTCTGTCACCCAATGGGGCACCAGCCTCTACGGCGCGCCCTATGCGGTCGCCATGGAGAAGGGCTTCTTCAAGGAGGCCGGCGTCGACATCACCGGCATCATCGGCTCCGGCGGCGGCGGCACCACCGTGCGCAACATCCTGGCCAGCCCCCTGCCCTATGGCGAGGTGGCG
>NZ_JBYRFX010001201.1:0-5241 GCF_057815775.1 Inquilinus sp. | reverse complement strand
GGACCGGGCGCTGGCCGGCATCGGCTGGGTGCCGCAGGAGCGCAACATCTTCAAGTCGCTGACGGTCGAGGAGAACATGACCGCGGTGGCCCGGCCGGGGCCGTGGACTCCGGAGCGGGCCTATTCGATGTTCCCGCGGCTGAAGGAGCGGCGGCGCAACCTGGGCCACCAGCTGTCGGGCGGCGAGCAGCAGATGCTGGCGATCGCCCGCGCCCTGATGCTGAACCCGAAGCTGCTGCTGCTGGATGAGCCGACCGAGGGCCTGGCGCCGATCATCGTCGAGGAGCTGCTGGCCGCGCTGAAGCGCATCCTGCGCGACGAGGGCATGGCGGCGATCGTGGTCGAGCAGCACGCCCGCAAGATCCTGTCGGTCACCGACCACGCGGTGATCCTGGAGCGCGGCGCCATCGTCCATGCCGCGCCCAGCGCCGTCTTGAAGGCCGACGACGCCGCGCTGGACCGCCATCTCGGCGTCACCCGCAAGGGCCCACGCCCGCCGCACCACTGAGAAGAAGGACCGTCTCATGCCGCGCCAGACCCCGCCCTTCCGCGCCGACATGGTCGGCAGCCTGCTGCGCACCGCGCCCCTGAAGGCCGCCCGCGAACAGCATGAGCAGGGCGCGATCACGGCCGGGGAGCTGCGCGCGGTCGAGGATCAGGAGATCCGCAAACTGGTGCGCAAGCAGGAGGAGATCGGCCTCGAGGCCGTGACCGACGGCGAGGCTCGCCGCGCCTTCTGGCATTACGACTTCCTGGAGCATCTCGACGGCGTCGAGGGCTTCTGGATGGACCACGGCGTGCAGTTCCACGGCGCCCAGCTGAAGCCGAAGGGCATTCGCGTCACGGGCAAGCTGGGCTTTTCCGGCCACCCGATGCTGGACCATTTCCGCTTCCTGAAGGCGAACACATCCCGCGTGCCGAAGATGACGATCCCGTCGCCCAGCATGCTGCATTATCGTGGTGGCCGGCAGGTGATCGACCCCGCGGTCTACCCCGACATGGAGGAATTCTACGCCGATCTTGGCCGGGCCTATGCCGGTGCCGTGGCCGCCTTCGCCGCCGAGGGCTGCCGCTACCTGCAGCTCGACGATGTCAGCTTCGCCTATCTCTGCGACCCGGAGCAGCGGCGGATGCTGGCCGAGCGGGGCGACGACCCGGTCAAGCAGCCCGAGATCTATGCCGGCATGCTGAACGCCGCCATCGCCGGCCGGCCGGCGGACATGGTGATCAGCATGCATCTCTGCCGCGGCAATTTCCGATCCACCTTCATCGCCTCGGGCGGCTATGAGCCGGTGGCCGAGCGGCTGTTCAACCAGATCGACGCCGACGCCTATTTCATGGAATGGGACACCGAGCGCGCCGGCGGGTTCGAGCCGCTGCGCTTCCTGCCCAAGGGCAAGACCGTGGTGCTGGGCCTCGTCACCTCCAAATCCGGCACGCTGGAGCGGAAGGACGACATCAAGCGCCGGATCGACGAGGCGTCGAGATTCGTCGACCTCGACCAGCTCGCCCTCAGCCCGCAATGCGGCTTCGCCAGCACCGAGGAGGGCAACACCCTGGCCGAGGATGAGCAATGGGCCAAGCTGGCAATGATCGTCGACATCGCCCAAGAGGTGTGGGGCTGATACCGGCCCCCTGCGCATCCATCATCGTCATTGCGAGCGCAGCGAAGCAATCCAGTCGCGCAGCCAAAGGCGGCGACAGCCTGGATCGCCCCCGTTAAACTTAAAGGGGCCCTTCGGGCTCGCGATGACGGTGTGGGTTGGGTGAACACGTTCGATCGGCCGTGTTGCCGGTCAGCTGCTGTCTTCGGGCGGACCGCGCCGCAGGGCTGGCAGCACGGGCGGGTCATCGGACGGGACCGAGCAGGCCTCCAGAGGAGGCGCGTGCGGTGGCTCCGGCTGTGGATCGGACGAGTGTGGATCGGATGGATGCTCCGGGGCCGCGGAGCTTGGACCCTTGCCCTTGTCCGGACCAGGAACCCCATCCGGCCAGGCTTGCGGCCAGCGGGCCGGGTCGGGAGGCAGGCCAAGATCGCGATAGATCCGGGCGATGACCTCGCCGGGGTGGCAGCGGTCGAGCGAGAAGCCGAAATCGGCGAATTCGGTCAGGCTTTCCCGGTCCGGGCGATCCGGCGCCTCGGCCGGGTCCGGCCCATCGTAGAGATCGTCGAACAGATCCTCTTCGTCGTCGAGATCGTCGTCGTCGAAATCGTCGGCCCCGGCGTCGAAATCGAGCGTCCGGGCCTCAAGCGCCCGGACCATCGCCTCGACGGCGCGTTGGGATGACCCGGTGGGCGGCCGCGCCGGCCCGGCCGGCGACGCCGTGCCGGCGGCCAGGGCCTCGCGGGCCTGCCGCACCCGGCCGAACATCGCCATGGTCAGGCGCACCGCGCGGGAGAGCCGCGCGAAGGCCAGGGTGACCTCGCGGTCGACCTTGACCCGTGCGGGGGATCCGGCGGGCAGGGCGGCTGCTGCTGCCGCGTATCCCTGGTTCAGCTGTTCGGAGATGGACGTGCCGATCCGCGCCAGGTCACCCAGCACCTCCAGTTCCAGCGCCACCCAATCCCGTTCATGCGTCTTACCGCCGGGGCTTGTGGTGCCGGCGGGGGTGGTTGCGGGATCGAGTGGGGCTTGGGTCATAAAGACAGAATGACCCCGGTGGGCGGATGGATTCAATAAACAAATCGTGAACATGAATGGCTGCCGAGTGACGCCTGCGAACGGAAGCCCACTTTAATTGTCATGCCACGGCTTGACCTGGCATCCGGGGCGGCCGGAGCGGCTCTTTGTGGCCCCTGGATTGCCCGGTCAAGCCGGGCAATGACAAAATGGAGGTGGCACTCCCGCCATCACCCCGTGTGGACCCACAGGATCTCCGCCTCCTCCGGCCCCTCCGACAGGCAGGCATGGGGCGTGCGGGTGTCGAAATACAGGCTGTCGCCGGTGGCCAGGCGCAGCGGCGTCTCGCCCAGGAATTGCAGCAGCACCGTGCCGGACAGCACCAGCAGGAATTGCTGGCCATCGTGATGGTCCAGCGGGCCGTATTCGGCCAGGGTCCGCGCCTTGACCCGGGCGCGCACCGGGGTGATGCGCTTCTCCGCCAGATCGGCGCCCAGCAGCTCGTGGCTGTAGCTGCGGGTCTCGTGGCGAGGCCCGGTGCCGGCCCGGGTCAGGCTGCGCGCCGCCGGGTCCGGCCGCGCCTCGCCGAACAACCCGGCCAAGTCGACGGCGAAGCCCTGCGACAGCTTCAGCAGCACCTCGACCGTCGGCGACATCCGGCCGTTCTCGATCTTCGACAGGGTGGATTTGGCCAGGCCGGTGCGGGTGGCGGCCGCCTCCAGCGTCCAGCCGCGGGTCCGGCGCAGCGCCTTCAGCCGGGGGCCCAGCCCTTCGTTGACGTCGGTGCTCATGCGCCAGAGCTAAGCACGCAGCGCCCGTCGCCGCATCTGTTTCCGATCGGAAAAATCGCCGTTGCGCCGGGCCCGGCGGTGGCGTAGGAGTCGGGAAACTCCGGGCAGGGTGCTGATATGGCGGACAGTTTCGACGTGGTCATCATCGGCGGCGGCGCCATCGGCAGCGCCATCGCCTGTTTCCTGATGCTGGACCAGGGCTTCGGCGGCTCGGTCGCGGTGATCGAGCGCGACCCGACCTACGCCACCGCCTCCTCGGCGCTCTCCGCCTCCTCGATCCGGCAGCAATTCTCCACCCCGTTCAACGTCGCGGTGTCGCGTTTCGGGCTGGAGGTGCTGAAGCATCCCGAGCGCTGGCTCGAGGTCGAGGGCGAAGTGCCGGATTTCGGCTTCCATGAGAAGGGCTATCTGTTCCTGGCCACCCCGCCCGGCCTGCCGGTGCTGCAGGCCAACCACGCCATGCAGGTGGGCGAGGGCGTCGCCGTCGACCTGATGGCGCCGGACCGGCTGGCCGAACGCTTCCCCTGGCTGAATGTCGACGGGCTATCGGCCGGGTCGCTCGGCCTGGCCGGCGAGGGCTGGTTCGACGGCTACAGCCTGCTGCAGGCGTTCAAGCGCAAGGCGCGCTCGCTCGGCGCCGCCTATATCACCGAGACGGTGACCGGCATCGACCGGGCCGGCAGCCGGGTCACCGGCGTCACCCTGGCCGACGGACGCCGCATCGCCTGCGGCACCCTGGTCAACGCGGCCGGGCCGCAGGCCGGCAAGGTCGCGGCGCTGGCCGGGATCGACCTGCCGGTGGAGGGGCGCAAGCGCTGCGTCTTCGTGTTCGACTGCCGCCAGACCCTGCCGGACTGCCCGCTGGTGATCGACCCCAGCGGCGTCTGGTTCCGGCCCGAGGGCAAGCTGTTCATCTGCGGCGCCCCGCCGGTGGGCGAGGACCCCGGCACCGACGATTTGACCGTCGACCACAGCCTGTTCGACGAGATGATGTGGCCGGCGCTGGCCGAGCGGGTGCCCGCCTTCGAGGGCCTGAAGGTGGTGAATGCCTGGGCCGGCCATTACGAGATGAACACAGTCGACCACAACGCCATCATCGGGCCGCATCCGGACCTGCCGAACCTGATCTTCGCCAACGGCTTCAGCGGCCACGGGCTGCAGCAATCGCCCGCGGCCGGGCGGGGCGTGGCCGAGCTGATCGCCCATGGCGGGTTCCGCAGCCTCGACCTGTCGCCCTTCGCCTTCACCCGCATCCTGGAGAACCGGCCGATCGTCGAATTGAACGTGGTTTGAAAGCGGCGGCAGGATCGGTGGCCGTTCGCGGGTGTCGGTTTGAGCGTTTCGGGTCGCGGATTGAGCTTCGATTCTCGACTTTCATTGTCATGCCACGGCTTGACCGTGGCATCCAGGGGCGGCCAGAGCGGTGCTTTGTGGCCCCTGGATTGCCCGGTCAAGCCGGGCAATGACAAGAGTGGGTGGGGGAGGACTGCAATCGGAGCCTCCGCGATGTCCCAACCTGCCAAGGTCTGCGTCGGCCAGATCACCGGGGCGCACGGCGTCCGCGGCATGGTGAAGGTCAAGCCCTTCACCGCCGCGCCGGATGACCTGACCGCCTACGGCCCGGTCTCGGACGAGGCCGGGACGCGCCGCTTCGCGCTTCAGCTGCTGTCCTGGGCCAAGGACCAGTGGATCGCGCGCATCGACGGCGTCGCCGACCGCGACGCGGCGCATGCCCTGCGCGGCGTGCGGCTCTACGTCGACCGCGCCGCCCTGCCGGAGCCGGAGGAGGACGAGTTCTACCACGCCGACCTGATCGGCCTGGCGATGGA
>NZ_JBYRFX010001200.1:0-10726 GCF_057815775.1 Inquilinus sp. | reverse complement strand
GGTCGTGCTCACCACTCCCAAAACCAAATCCGCCTGACCCCGGAGCTCCGGACCCGGCCGGCTCCTGGACGATCCCAATCCCGCCGCTGACCCCAGGCCCCACTCTTCCCTCCGGCCCAATCTCTCCCTCGCCGCCGCAACACCCTTTCTGAAAAGGTCTCGCTTGCGGGAGAGGTCGGAGGCGCTTGGGCCTCCGGGTGAGGGGGTTTTGTCGAGGCCGGGGCCCGCCCTCACCCGGTCTCGCTGCGCGAGCCCGACCTCTCCCGCCAGGTGGGAGAGGCAACGCGATGCAGTCTTTCACTGTCATTGCCCGGCTTGACCGGGCAATCCAGGGACCACCGAGAGCCGCTCTTGGTGGTCCCTGGATCCTCGGGTCGAGCCCGAGGATGACAGAAGAAGAGCATGAGGATGGATGCAAAGGGATGAGGCGATGACCGAGACGGCGGTCCCCACCACCGCATCCGCCAGCTGCCGATCGACACCGCCGGGTTCAAGCGCCCGGCATAGGGCGGGATGAATTTGGGCCGGATCACGCTGGAGGGACCGCACCATGCGTTGCCTCTCCCGCTTGCGGGAGAGGTCGGAGACGCGCAGCGGCTCCGGGTGAGGGGAGTTTGTCGAGGCCGGGGCCAGCCCTCACCCGGTCTCGCTGCGCGAGCCCGACCTCTCCCGCCAGGCGGGAGAGGCAATACGCTGTTTCACGACCGACTGGCGATCTCAGGCCGCGACGTCGGTCCGGCGGTCGACCGGGGCCTGCATCGCCTTCGGCCCGACCCAGCTCTGCGTCTGCAGGTAGATCAGGCAGGAACAGCGCAGCAGCGAGGCGAAGTTGTCGGCCTTGCCGTGCAGGTCCAGCACCTCGTCATGCAGCTTGGTCAGGAACCGGCCGAGGCTCAGGCCCTCGCCGGCCGAGATCTCCTCCAGGACCACCCAGAACAAGGCCTCCAGCCGGATCGAGGTGCCGTGGCCCCCGATCCGTAGGGATCGCGTCTCGCACTGATAGTTCTCGATGGGCTGATGCGCGAACAGGCGGCACATCGAATCCTCCTCCGGCTGGCATTTTAGGCAACTCCAACCCGATCCGCCGGCCGTGTCAATCCGGCCAAGGGACGGAGAATCGGCTTGGCCGGCCCGCCGCGCTTCGCCTACCGGGCCTTATTCGGCCTCGCCGGGCTGGGGATCGAGCATCGCCGCCAGCGTCTGGATCTGGCGGTTCAGGGCGTCCAGCTGCGGCAGGGTCAGGCCGGAGCGCAGCAGCAACTGCTCGCCGAGGCACCGGCTCTTCGCATACAGCCCGCGCCCGGCTTCGGTCAGCCGGACCTGGACCTGGCGGTCGTCGTCGGGGCTGCGCTGCCGCTGGACGTAGCCCGCGGCCTCCATCCGCTTCACCAGCGGCGTGATCGTGCTCGAGTCCAGGGTCAGCCGGGCGGCGATGGCGCCGATGGTCCGGCCGTCCTCCTCGCCGAGGACGTTGAGCACGAGATACTGCGGATAGGTCAGGCCCATCTCGTCCAGCATCGGCTTGTAAGTCCGGTTGATGGCGATGTTGGTCCGGTACAGGGTGAAGCAGATCTGCCGGTCCAGGGCGAAGGGCAGGGGGGTCGAGTCGGGCACGGCATCGGTCCGGTCTATAAAGGCATAGGGTATTATTATCACGAAAAATGATATCGCGATAAATAATTCACTGGACGCGGCCGGGGTAATCGGATAGCAGTTCGTTATCGCGATAATGATTATTGCGATATCAATGGAGCCGCAGATGGATCACAGCGAGCACGGGACGGACGAGATTTCGCGGCGGCTTATCCTCGCGGCGGGGGTCGGACTCGCCGCCGCCGCGGCCCTGCCGCATGCTTCCCTGGCGCAGACCGGCGCCAAACCCTCACACCCAGCATCGGGAGACAGCACCATGAGCAGCGCAACCATCACCACCAAGGACGGCACCCAGATCTTCTACAAGGATTGGGGCCCGCGCGACGCGCAGCCGATCGTGTTCCATCACGGCTGGCCGCTCAGCGCCGACGATTGGGACGCCCAGATGCTGTTCTTCCTGGCCCAGGGCTACCGCGTCATCGCCCATGATCGGCGCGGCCATGGCCGGTCCAGCCAGACCGACAAGGGCACCGACATGGACACCTACGCCGCCGACGTGGCGGAACTGGTGGCGCATCTCGATCTGAAGGGCGCCGTCCATATCGGCCATTCCACCGGCGGCGGCGAAGTCGCCCGCTATGTCGCCAAGCATGGCGGCCACGGCCGGGTGGCCAAGGCCGTGCTGGTCAGTGCCGTGCCGCCGATCATGGTGAAGTCGGACAAGAACCCCGGCGGCCTGCCGGTCGAGGTGTTCGACGGCCTCCGTGCCGCGCTGGCCGCGAACCGGGCGCAGTTCTACCGCGACGTGCCGGAAGGACCGTTCTACGGCTTCAACCGCCCGGGTGCGAAGATCTATCCGGGCGTGATCGACAATTGGTGGCGCCAGGGCATGATCGGCGGCGCCAAGGCCCATTACGACTGCATCAAGGTGTTCTCGGAGACCGACTTCACCGAGGATCTGAAGGCGATCGAGGTGCCGACCCTGGTGCTGCATGGCGACGACGACCAGATCGTGCCCTACGCCGATGCCGGGGTGCTCTCGGCCAAGCTGCTGAAGCACAGCACGCTGAAGATCTACAAGGGCTACCCGCACGGCATGCTGACCACCCATGCCGACGTGCTCAACCCCGACCTGCTGGCCTTCATCAAGGCCTGATGCGACAGGCCCGGGATCGCCGCCGGCGGTCCCGGGCCTGTCACTCTTCAGTCGATGACATCGGCCGTCGCGTCCAGCGGTGCCGCGGCGACATGGCCGGCCACCGGCACCACCTTGACCACGGCGCTGGTGGCGCGGAACGGCAGGGCCATCACGCCGCAGCCGGCCAGGCCGGCGGCCACGGCCAGGATCAGCGCCAGCCGCAGCGGACGGCCGTATCGGCCATGACGGGTCACCATGTCTCGTCCTGGTCCGCCGAAGGGGCCGGTGTGGTGGTGGTTCGCGCCTTGGGCGCCGTCGGCCGGGCGTCGGCCCGGTTCAGCACGCAGCCCAGGATATACGGCACGGCGCAGAGCAGGATGCCGCCGAGCCAGACGACGGCCAGGATCATGGTGCCTTTCCCGAGGCTGTCACTGATCGCGCCGAGCCAGAGCATGGCCAGGGTCATGATGGGGGTCTCCAGAAGCCGGTGAACGGGGTGGGTGGCGGTCCGCCGGGCGGGCGGTCACTTCATCTGCGCGACCAGGGCCTCGGCGCCCTTTTCGATGCCGGTCCTCGCGGCATCCAGCGACCCCAGGCTGGCCGGGATGTTGTAGGCACCCGGATACTGCTTCGAGACATAGGCGCCGAGCAGGCGGTTGCTGGGCGCGTCGTAGATCTCGACGGCATAGAGCACCGAGCCGGTCAGCGTGCCTTCGCCGCCGCGCACGGATTGGACGCCGTTGTACAAGCCGCCGGCGATGTCGAAGCGCGACAGGGTGCTGAGGACCGGCGTGCTGGTCGCCGCGCCGGTCAGCGTCAGCCGCACGCGCAGGGTGTTCGGGGCCGGGTCGCCGGCGATGGCGAAGCGGGACCCCAGCTTCTCCGCGAACTGGCTTTGCATGTAGCCGGCGAGGGCGGTCTTGTCCTCTTCGGACATGTCGCCGAACTGCTGGTCGGGGCCGCGGTAGACCGTCACCGGATCGATGATGGCCCGGCTGTAGTGCCGCCAATCGACCTGGGTCGCGTAGCGGAACGGGACATGGCCGGACCCGTCCTGCGGGTCGGGCTTCAGATAGGATGACGAGGCCAGTCCCGAATAGGCGACCGGGTCCGCGCTGCCGCAGCCGGCCAGTACCGTGGCAGCAGCCGCAATCACGATCCGGCCGCCCAGCAATAGTCGCGCAGCCATCCACAATGGCCGCGCCTTGATCGATGTGTTCATTCAACCCTCCATCTCGGACTCAGCAGGAAGGGTTTCGACCATTCGGTCGACCAACTGCGCCTGGGCTTTCGCCCAGCGCCGATGTCGGTGCGTTTGTACCGTGATCGGACGGCACCACGCCGTCGTCATCTTGCCCGCTGATGTCGAGACCCTAACATCATCGGTTTCAATTTGCAAACCGTCTGGTCGGTTTTTTTATGTATCAGTCAAAGACGGCCGGAAGAGGTGTCGGAGCAGCCCGTCGTCAGCGGGGGCTGCGCGCCCGGCTGCGGGGCGTGTGGATGGGGACGGGCGCCTCGGCCGCAGGGGCGGCGGCCCATTGCTGGTCGTCCAGCAGGCGATCGAACAGCCGGTCGTGCTCCGCCTCGGACAGGGAGCTGAGGCCCAGCATGGTCGACAACGCCAGGCCCCTGGCCGCCATCCAGCGCAGAGTCGCCAGATCAGGGTCCGCCGCCTCGGCCTTGATCGCCTCGAATTTCCCGGCATCGATCTCGCGCGTGGCGGCCAGCAGGCCGGGATCCTCCGCCACGGCGGCCAGGATGGCGAAGAAGGCGGAGTGGGGCTGGGCCGCACTTTCGCGCAACGTCATGATCTGCGCCGCCAGGTTGACCCCGGGCTTTCCCGGGTCAGCCTTGGCCAGATAATCCCGGGAGAATGCCTCGAAATGCTCGATCTGGTGTTCGAGCAGCGCCTTCAGCACCGCCGCCTTGGTGCGGAAGTGGTGCATCACCCCGCCCTTGCTGATGCCGCTTTCGCGCGCAATCGCGTCCAGCGTCAGCCGGCCGGGGCCATCCCGGGCGATGATGGCCAGCGCCGCCTGGATCGCGGCGCTGCGGGATCGTTCCGAACGGGTGGCGTTGTCCATGATCCCTGCATTGGGTCGGAGGCGGGCCCACAGAGATAGTGGATCGATGCCCTAAAAAACAGACCATAAGGTCTGTTTCATGCCGGCGGCTGGATAATACTCGCCGAACACTGGACGGCGCGGCCGACTCGTGTTCTTCTTTTGTTCATGAGCATTTCGCCCGCCAGCACCCTCCCCGACGACTCTCCCGACGCCCCGCTCGATCCCGACCGGGCGTTCACGGTGTGGGTGCTGGGCCGGCTGGCGGAGGTGGTCGAGATCGGCATCCGCACCGCCCATCGGATCGAGCAGCAGCAGATCGTGGCCGCGCTCCAGCCCGGGCCGCCCAAGGCCGATTTCGCGCTGATGCAGGAGCGGATCGCCCGCGCCGTGCGGCTGTCGATCGCCCTCGCCGCGCGGCTGCGCGACGCCCATATCACCCGCAAGGTCGGGGCGACGACGAAGGATGCGGCGGCGGTCGCCGCCGGACGGCAGCGGCGACGGGACGCGGTCACCCGCATCGCCACCGCGGCGATCGCCGCCGCCGATGCCGAGAGTGCCGAATTCAGGACGGAGGCGCTGCGCGAGCGGCTGGCGGAGCGGGAGTTCGAGCACGAGCTGGAGACACTGCCGGCCCGCGAGGTGCTGACGAGGATCCACCATCTGCTCGGCATCGAGCCCGACCAGGAGCAGTGGCCGAAGCACTGGCCGGATGAGACGACGCTGCCGCCGGATGAGGCCGACCCAGGGCCGGAGTACGTCGTCGTCGATCCCATGACGGAGGGCGAGCCTGAGGACCTGTCAGGCTGGCCACCCCCGGCGGACGGGGCCGAAGGCTCCCTGGTGCGAGAGAAGACAGAGAAGCAGCTGGAGGATAGTGGCTGATCGGGGGCGCCATCCGACCCGCCGATGCTTTTTGCGTGACCTCCCCCGCGCCGCGGGGCGAGGTTACGCGTGCTGGCGCCGGTCGCCGGAAGGCGGCCTTAGCGGGACGCCGTGTTGGACGGCCGGCCGCGCATGTAGTGCCGCTCCGGGCGATAGCGCGGCTTGATCAGCTGGTCGATCCAACCCCGGATCACGGTCCACATGCGCGTCGGGCCTCCTTCAGCCCTGGGTCAAAGCGGCGCGGACGGCGGTGAGCCCATCCTGTCCGTCGCGGGTGGTGACACCGGCGAGCCAGCCGGCGAGAAGATCGGAATGAGCCTTGAGGTAGCGGGTGGCGGCGGTCTTGCCGTCTTCCCCCTGGTCCAGGATCGACCCCATGATCTGATTTTCCATGTCCACGGTGAATGTCAGCTGTGACAGCAGCCTGGCGAGATTGGGGCAATTCTGCGACAAATCCCGCCGAGTCACGGTGAAGACGGTGGCCCCGCCGTAGTTCGGGCCGAAATAGGCGTCGCCGCCGCTGAGATAGGTCAGCGGGTATTTCGTGTTCATTGGATTGGGCTCCCAGGCCAGGAACACGATCCAATTCTTGTTCCGGGTGGCCCGATCCACCTGGCTCAGCATGCCCTGCTCGCTCGATTCGACCAGGGACCAGCCGGCCAGGCCGAAATCCTTGGCGTCGATCATCTTCTGGATGTTCTGGTTGGCCGGCGCCCCGGACTCGATTCCGTAGATCTTGTGGTCGAACCGGTCGGCGTGCTTGGCCAGATCGGCGAAATCCTTGATTCCGGCTTCCGCGACATAGGCCGGCACCGCCAGGGTGAAGCGGATGCCGTCCAGGTTGGGGCGGATCACCTCGATCGCCTTCGCCTCGGTCAGCGGCTCGATGAAATGCTTCTGCGCCGGCATCCAGTTGCCGAGGAAGACGTCGATCTGCTTGTTCTTCAGGCTCTCGAAGGTGACCGGCACGGCCAGGGTGTCGACCTTCTGGGTGTAGCCCAGCGGCGCCAGCAGCGTGCCGAGGATGCCGTTGGTCGAGGTGATGTCGGTCCAGCCCGGATCGGACATGCGCACGGTGGCGCAGCTGTCGGGGTCGGCGGCGATGGCGGGTGCTGCGGCCAGCAGCAGCCCGGTCAGGGCGAGGGTGATGAGACGTGGTCCGGACATGATGCAGTCTCCCTGTTGTTATCGTTTTTGCCGGTGTCGTCAGCCGCCGCGGGTGACGCGCGGGAATCGGGCGGAGGCCTCCAGGTCGTCGAGATCCATGTGGTTGCGGATGTATTGCCGTGTGGCGTCCTGCCGGGGCTGCCAGTCCCAGCCATGCGGCGCGCCCTGGCGCAGTGCCGCGTCGACAAAGTGCCGCCGCCGCTGGCTTTCGCGCACCTGATCGTGCAGCCGCGGCAGGTCCCAGCGCGCCGCGACTTCCGCCCGGAAGGCGGCGATGCGGGCGGCTTCGGCCGGGTCGCCGGCGCGGTTCACCCGTTCGCCCGGGTCGGTGGCGAGGTCGTAGAGCTGGTCCGGGTCGGCCGGGCTGTGGATGAACTTCCAGGCGCCGCGGCGGACCATCACCATCGGCGCCACGGCGCCTTCGGCCAGGTATTCGCCATAGACCAGGTCGTGGCCGCCGGTGCCGGTCAGATGCGGCAGCAGGCTGCGCCCGTCCAGCGGTGTCGGGTGGACCGGTGCGCCGCCGGGCGTGGCCAGCTCCAGCAGGGTCGGCAGCAGGTCGGCGGAGGACACGGCGGCGCCGACCCGGCCAGGGGCGAAGCGGCCGGGCGCATGCACGATCAGCGGGATGCGGCTGCCGCCCTCCAGGAAGCTCATCTTGTACCAGAGGCCGCGCTCACCCAGGAATTCGCCGTGGTCGGACAGGATGATGGTCACCGTGTCCTCGGCCAGGCCGGTGCGGCGCAACGCCTCCATCACCCGGCCGAACTGCTCGTCGACATAGGCGATGGCACCGTAATAGGCGCGGCGGGCGCGACGGGTCTGTTCGGGGCTGATCGGGGTGCGATCCAACTCGCACACTGCGCGCAGCCGGCGCGAATGCGGGTCGTCGGCCGGGGCGTCCTCCGGCACCGGGATGTCTTCGTCGCGATGCAGGTTCCAGTACCGCTCGGGCACCGCGAAGGGGTCGTGCGGGTGGGTCAGCGACACGGTCAGGCAGAATGGACGGTCATCGGCCGATCCCGGCACCCGGCGGGCGAGGTCGTACAGCCGGCGCTCGGCCGCGAACACCACCTCGTCGTCGAAATCCAGCTGGTTGGTGCGGATGCAGGGCCCGGCGTCGAGCACCGAGGCCATGTTGTGGTACCAGCTCGGCCGCGCCTCCGGCTGGTCCCAATCCGGGGTCCAGCCGAAATCGGCCGGGTAGATGTCGGTGGTCAGCCGCTCCTCGAAGCCGTGCAGCTGGTCGGCGCCGCAGAAATGCATCTTGCCGGCCAGGATGGTGCGATAGCCCTGGGCCCGCAGCCCATGGGCGAAGGTCGGCACGTCGGAGGGGAATTCGGTGGCGTTGTCATAGGCGCCGATCGCCGAGGGCAGCCGTCCCGACATGAACACGGCGCGCGACGGACCACACAGCGGGCTGTTGCAATAGGCGGCGTCGAACACCACGCCGTCCCGCGCCAGCGCCGACATGACCGGCGCCTGCACCACCGCGTTGCCATAAGCCGGCATGGCGAACGGCGTCAGCTGGTCGGCCATCAGGATCAGGATATTCGGACGCCGCTTATCAGCCTGCAAGATCAGCCTCTCGATTGTGCCCGGCACCCGCTTGCCAGCGGGCCGGCGCCGTGTCTCAGTTCAAGACAAGGGTGCGGCGCGGCCGGCCGGTCCGTGAAGACCGGCATCACTCATGGAGGCATTAGCAGGATTTATGGCAACGCGTCGTCGCGACCTGCCGCCGATGCCGGCGCTGCTGGCCTTCGAGGCCGCGGGCCGGTTGGCGAATTTCAGCGCCGCGGCGCGCGAGCTCGGCGCCACCCAGCCGGCCGTCTCCCATCAGATCGCCGCATTGGAATCGCGGCTGGGCACCGCCCTGTTCCGGCGGCTGCATCGCGGCGTCGCCCTGACCCCGGACGGCGAGCGGCTGCTGCAGATCGTGACCCGGTCGCTCGACGCCATCGCCGACACCGCGGCCGAGATCCGGCAGGCGCGCGACCCGGGCGGGCTGACCGTCGCCACCGATTTCGCCTTCGCCACCTATTGGCTGCTGCCGCGGCTGGAACGGCTGCGCGCGGCGCTGGGCGGGGTCGAGATCCGCATCCTGGCCAGCCAGGACGTGATCGACCCGCGCGACCGGGCCGTCGACGCGGTGGTCGCCTTCGGGGCCGGGCGCTGGCCCGGCTGCACCGTCGACCGGCTGTTCCCCGAAGTGGTGCTGCCGATCTGCAGCCCCGCCATGCTGGCGCGCCTGCCGCGGATCGCGGCACCCGCCGATCTGCTGGGGCTGCCGCTGCTGCATCTCGACAGCCCAGACCCGTCGCGCTGGCTCGACTGGCCCGGCTGGTTCCGCGGCCAGGGGGTGGACGGCGCGCCCCACGGCCGGTCGCTGCGCCTCAACAACTATCCGCTGGTGCTGCAGGCGGCGCTGGCCGGGCAGGGGCTGGCGCTGGGCTGGCGGCCACTGGTCGACGACCTGCTGGCCGCGGGCCAGCTGGTGGCTGCCTTGGCCGCGCCCTACCGCACCCAGCGCGGCTATTTCCTGGCCCAGCCCCTGGCCGACCGCCCCGACCCCCTGCGCGCCGCGTTCCGCGACTGGCTGGTGGCCGAGGCGACGGGGGAGCGGACGACAGCCTAGGCGGCGGCCGCTGCGGAATAGTCCATCCGCTGCAGATCGGCAATCAGCCCCGGGCCGGTCGGGTCCCAGCCCAGCTGGTCGCGGGTCCAGGCGCTGGAGGCGCGAAGGTCCAGCCCTGCGAACATCGCGAACCACCCGAAATGCGCCTGCGCCTCCTCAGGCGACAGGGACACCACCGGCAGGCCGAGACCCGCGCCGAGCACCGCCGCGATGTCGCGCGCCGCGATGCCCTCTTCGGCGACGGCATGGTACCGGGCGCCCCTGCGGCCCTTGTCGAGGGCGAGTGCATAGAGCTTGGCCACGTCGAGCACATGGGCCGCCGGCCAGCGGTTGGCGCCGTCGCCGACATAGGCCACAGCGCCCTTCTCCCGCGAGATCGCGATGAAGGGCGTGATCAGCCCCTGCTTGACCGGATCATGCACCTGCGGCAGCCGGACCACGCGGACGTCGACGCCGGCCTCCAGCAGCGCCTCGCCCGTCAGCTCGGAGGCGATGCGCGGATTGCGGTGGCTCGTGTTGAACACATCCTCCGTCGCCAGTCCGCCGAGTCCGGCATCGCCCATCCCGGTACCGGATGTGATGATGAGGGGCCGGTCGGAGCCCTTGAGCGTGGTGCCCAGGGCTTCGATCACCCGCCGGTCCTTCTCGCAGTTGGCGACGAAATTCGTGAAGTCGTGATCGAAGGCGGTGTGGATCACGGCGTCCGCCCGCGCCGCACCGGCGCGCAGGCTGTCGAGATCCTCGAGGGTGCCGCGATGCGCTTCCGCGCCGGCCGCCGCGAGGGAGTGGGCGCCGGCATCGGATCGCGTCAGGCCGAGGACCTGATGCCCGGCTTCCAGCAGCTCGGGCACGATGCGAGATCCGATGAAGCCGGTCGCGCCGGTGAGAAAAACACGCATGGGAGACTCTCCGATTGGTTCGGAGAGTCATCTCGTCCCATGGCTGGTTCTATTAAAGTCGTGAGATTATACGGGTATAATCGTTACCAGGATCGGCCGTTACAGGGTCTGGCGCTGCAGGAACTCCCGCATCAGGCCGGCGATCTCGGCGTGATGGGTCTCCAGCGCGAAATGGCCGGTGTCGACGAAGTGGATCTCGGCTTTCGGCAGGTCGCGCTTGTAGGCCTCGGCCCCCGGCGGGATGAAGAACACGTCGTTCTTGCCCCAGACAGCCAACAGCGGCGGCCGGTGCTGGCGGAAATAGGCCTGGAAGTCCGGATACAGCGCCACGTTGGTGCGGTAG
>NZ_JBYRFX010001199.1:0-4650 GCF_057815775.1 Inquilinus sp. | reverse complement strand
GCCGGGGATCTTCCTCGTCGTCGGCAGTCGCCGGGATCGGGCGGATGCCAGGGGCTTCCGACGTCGGGGCCCGTGCTGCGGCAGCCTGGCCGGACCGGTCGGCCACGGCCTTGCGGCGGGCGTCCTCGGCGGCACGCTCGGCGTCACGACGCTTCTGCTCTTCCTCGAGCACGAAGCGCTCTTCCGCGACCTTGCGGCGGGCCTCGTCCTCGATCGCGTTGAGCTCGTCGAGCTCGCGGCGACGCAGGGATTCCGGGTCCAGCGGAGCTGAGGGCTCGGGCGCCGTCTCGACGGTTTCCACCGCCTCGTCGGTCGCCTCGTACTCGGGCTCGTCGGGCAACAGGCGCCGGGCTTCCTCCTCGCGCAGGGCACCCTGCAAGGCGCGCTGCCGCGCCTCGCGTTCGGCCTGCGAAAGGACCCGTCCACCGGCACCGCCGCCGCCACCACCGCGGCCGCTGCGGCCAGGCTGGCCGCCCTCGGCCGCACGCCGGGCTGCGGCACCACCATCGGCCAGGGCCGTGTTGGTACCGCCGCGCTGGCGCTTGACCTCGACGGTCACCGCCTTGGAACGGCCGTGGCTGAACTGCTGGCGCACCTGTCCTGAATCGCCCGGCTTACCACTGAGGGTCAGCTTCGGCTTCGCGCTGCCCAGCGACAGCGTCTTGCGATCTTGTTCCTTGCTATCCGTCATATCGTCCAGCGTGATCCGCCGCTATCCCTGTACAGAGAAGGCCGGCGCGGCATTCGATGCCTCGTCGACCACACCACGTCCAGCCGGTCCGTCGGCTCGACCACGAATTCCATCCAGCCGCATCGCTTCCGCGATCAGCCGCTTCGCCAATCCACCGCGCGCTACTGCGGCATGTACCATCCTGTCACGGGCAAAGGCCATCCCCAGCGTATCTGCAGAAAAACTCTCCACCAGGCGAGGGTGTGACGGGATCGACGAAGCCAGCGCTGCAAGTTTGCCCCGCCCGTCCATGGCGCCATCCGACGCCCCGAGCAGGATCGCGACGCGACCTTCGACCAGCCAAGCATGCACTTTCTCATATCCGGCCACCGCCTGTCCCGCGCGGCGTGCCATTCCGATGAGATCGACACAATTCCGGAACAGCAGGGCCTCGACTCGTTCGACCAGATCGCTCGGCACTTTGACCGATTCCCGCGCCGCTCGTGAGAACAGCTTTTTGGCCACCGCCCGCTGCAACGCCTCACGCTCGGCGGCGACCCACAGGCCGCGGCCCGGCAGACGTTCGGCCAGATCGGGCACGACCTCCCCGTCGGGGCCGACGACGAAGCGAATCAGCTCCGCCTTCGGCCGCACCGCACCGGTGGCAAGGCACCGCCGCAGCGGGCCATCGGCCTCGGGCTCGGTCAGATCGCCCGGCGGCACATCGTCCGTGGGCAGATCATCCGGGGGAATGTCGGTCGTGTCGGTCAGGTCTTGGTCTCCTCCTCGAACCAATGGGCGCGCGCCTGCATGATCAGGGCGTTCGCTTCATCGAGCGAGATGGTCTTCTCACCGAGGGTCTCGACCAGTTCGTCACCGGCAAGGTCGGCAAAATCGTCCAGCGTCTTGATGCCGGTCTCGGCCAGCTTGACCAGGATCGCGGGGGTCAGCTGCTCGATCGCGGCCAAGTCATCGGCGACGCCGAGTTCGCGGTAACGTTCGGTCAGCAACCGGTCGCGCTCCTCGAGCCAGCGCAGCGCACGTTGCTGCAGTTCGCCGGCGACGGTCTCGTCGAAGCCTTCAATCTCCGCCAGCTCGTCGAGCGGGGTGTAGGCGATTTCTTCGACCTGGCGGAAGCCTTCGGCGACCAGCAGATGGGCAATGACGTCGTCGACGTCCAGAGCCTCGATGAACAATTCGCTGCGCGTCCGGGTCTCTTCCTGGCGGCGCTCGCTCTCTTCGGCCTCGGTCAGGATGTCGATATCCCAGCCGGTCAGCATCGAGGCGAGGCGGACATTCTGGCCGCGGCGGCCGATCGCCAGCGACAGCTGGTCGTCCGGCACCACAACCTCGATCCGGTTCTGGGTGTCGTCGAGCACGACCTTGGCGACCTCGGCCGGGGCCAGCGCGTTGACGACGAAGGTGGCGGGATCCGACGACCAGGGAATGATGTCGATCTTCTCGCCCTGCAGCTCGCCGACGACGGCCTGGACGCGGCTGCCGCGCATGCCGACGCAGGCGCCGACCGGGTCGATCGAACTGTCCTTCGAGATCACCGCGATCTTGGCGCGGCTGCCCGGGTCGCGGGCCACCGACTTGATCTCGATGACACCGTCATAGATCTCGGGCACTTCCATCGCGAACAGCTTGGCCATGAACTGGCCATGGGCGCGGGACAGGAAGATCTGCGGGCCGCGGGCTTCCTCGCGGACGTCATAGATGTAGGCGCGGACGCGGTCGCCGACCTTGAAGTGTTCGCGCGGCAGCAACTCGTCGCGGCGGATGACGCCCTCGGCGCGGCCGAGATCGACGGTGACGTTGCCGTATTCGACGCGCTTGACCGCGCCGTTGACGACCTCGTCCACCCGGTCCTTGTATTCCTCGAACTGGCGGTGACGCTCGGCCTCGCGCACCTTCTGCACGATCACCTGCTTCGCCGTCTGGGCGGCGATGCGGCCGAAATCGATCGGCGGCAGATCGTCGATGACAAAGTCGCCGACCTTCAGCGTCGGCCAGCGCTTGGCCGCGTCGGGGACGGCAAGCTGGGTGGCCTCGTCCTCGACCGCCTCGACGATCTGGCGATAGCGGCGCAGCTCGATCTCGCCCGACTTGCGGTTGATGTGGGCACGGATGTCGTGCTCATGGCCGTATTTCGAGCGACCGGCCTTCTGAATGGCCTGCTCCATGGCGGTGAGCACTTCGTCGCGGTCGATGCTCTTCTCGCGTGCCACGACATCGGCAACATGCAGGAGTTCCATGCCTTGGGCGTTCCTATGCGTCTTGTGCGTCAGGCTGCGGTGAGGCGGCTGCCGCGAGGGCGTCAGCCTGCTCGGCTTCCGCGGCAGCGGCTTCGATCAGGGCGTCGGTCAGGATCAGCTTTGCCCGCTGGATTTCGGCGAAGGGCACCTGGACCACTTCGTCCTCCTTCTCCGGACGAAGCAGAACCGCCTCGGCTTCGACCCCGGTCAGCGTGCCGCGCAGCCGCTTGCGGCCGGCGACGGCGACCCGGGTCTCGATCCGCGCCTCGTGGCCGAGGAAGCGTTCGTAGTCGGCGGGCTTGGTCAGCGGGCGATCGATGCCGGGCGAGGAAACCTCCAGCGTGTAGGCCGTCTTGATCGGATCCTCGACATCGAGGACCGCCGACACGGCCCGGCTGATTTCGGCGCAGTCTTCCACGGTCATGCCGCGGCGGTCGATCCGCTCCGCCATGATCTGCAACTGCGGCCGATGCTCGCCGCCCATCATCAGGACGCGCACGACTTCATAGCCCATCGCTTCCAGCGACGGCGCCACGATCGCGCGTACTTGATCCACTTGCGTCATTCTCTCCGGCATTCCCCGCGTCCAGAGCCATGGAAAGCCGTCACCACAACAAAAAAGGCGGGCCGCAGCCCACCCTAATCGACCGTTCGACCGAATAACATTCGACCTGAACGCTATGGGTAACTGCGGTGATATATAGCGATCCGCCCGCAATACGCAACCCGATTCGCGCCCAAGCCGCAGGGGAGTGCGAGAAATGCGGAGGCTAGAGCCGAGGCCGGCGCCGGAATCTCAGATAATAGGGCCGGCCGTGCAACGCCTTCTGCTCGTAGCGGGTCGGCGGCCAGTCGGCCGGGCGCTCGCGCCAATCGGCCGGGCCCTCCGCCATCCAGGCGAAGGCGGGGTTGCGGCGGACATGGTGCAGCGACCAGTCCAGCAGCGGGGCGTCGTCGGTGGCGATGCGCAACTCGCCGTCATCGGCCAGCAGCCGGGCCAGGTCGGCCACGGTCTCGTCCTGGATGAAGCGGCGGGCGCTGTGGCGCTGCTTCGGCCACGGATCGGCGAACAGCAGGAAGAGGCGGCTGACCGAGCCTTCCGGCAGACGGTCCAGCAGCGGCCGGGCGTCGTCGGGCCAGACCCGCACCATGTCCAGCCCTTCGCCGGCCACCGCGGCCAGCAGGGTCGACATGCCGTTGATGTAGGGCTCGCAGCCGATGATGCCGATATCGGGATGCTGCGCTGCCTGCCAGGCTAGGTGTTCGCCGGCGCCGAAGCCGATCTCCACCCACAACTGGCGCGGCGGCCGGGGAAACAGTGCGGCAGGGTCGAGCGCGCCGTCCTCTGTGGGGAGGGCGACGGTCAGCTGCGGCAGCAGGGTCTCGATCAAAGCGGCGCGGCCGGTGCGGAGCTTTCGCCCCTGGCGCCGGCCGTGGAAGTTGGGGCGCGGCGGGGCCGAGCCCGCCGCGCCGGTCGGGTCGCTCATGGGATCAGAAGGCCGAGCGAAGCTCGTCCACCAGATCCGTCCGCTCCCAGGAGAAGCCGCCATCGGCCTCCGGGGCGCGGCCGAAATGGCCGTAGGCGGAGGTCCGCGCATAGATCGGCGCGTTGAGCTTGAGGTGCGAGCGGATGGCGCGCGGCGTGCAGCCCCCGATAAGCTGCGGAAGCACCGTTTCGAGCTTGGCGGGATCGACCCGATCGCCGCCATGCAGGTCGACATA
>NZ_JBYRFX010001198.1:0-6615 GCF_057815775.1 Inquilinus sp. | reverse complement strand
CGGTGCTTCGGCCTCGATCGTGATCCAGGCGCGCCGCTCCGGCCATTCGATCACCGCCCGGCGGTCCCAGCCGGTGTAGGTGTTGTCGGTGCGCACATCCTCCGGCCGGAAGCCGCGGCGCAGATCCTTCTCCGGCGGCGGCTCGACCAGCTCCAGCGGCATCACCTCGGCGTCGTTCGCCCACATCCGCGCGATGCTGGCGGTGACGGTGGTATTCGGGGTGCGCGGAAAATAGAGATGCTGGCCCAGCCCCGCCGGCATCGGCGTGTCGCCGGTGTTCTCGACCGAGATCGCGAACTCGAGTCCGGCCTCGGTCAGGGTGAAATCCTGCCGGGCGCGATAGGGGAAAGGCCAGGCCTCGGCCGCGTGGTCATAGCCGATGGCGCAGCGGGTCGCCGACTGCTCCAGCACCTGCCACGGCCGCTGCCAGCCATAGCCGTGCAACTGGTGCCGCTCCGTCGGCATGTTCAGCGGCAGCGCCACCTCCCGCCCCTGGAACCGGAAGCGCCCGTCGCGGATCCGGTTCGAGAACGGGGTCAGCGGAAAGTTGCCGAGGCCGAGCGGATCGCCCGCCGCCAGCGCCGTGGCTGCGGCCGGCCGCAGCCAGTCGCGTCGGTCCTCGCCCGTCCCGGTCCAGTAGCCGGCAATGCCGCCGCCGATCGCCGGCACGATGTCGAGGCCACTCGCCCCCGCCCGCAGCCGCACCATCTCCACCGCCATTCCCGTTTCTCCCTTTCGGCCCTGCTTCGGCAGAGCTTGACGCCGATCCGCGGAGCGCCCAATACTCGAATTGTATGATGAATAGCAAAGAGCATGATCGGCAAGTCCGATCATGCCACGGGGGAGCGCCATGACCGAGTGCACCGGACGCAACCGTCCGCAACGGCTGTTGCGCGTGGCCGAGCAGAACGGATTCCGCCTGACCACCCCCCGTTACTAGGGTGGACCGGAACCAGACACCAAGGGCCATGTTCGACCACTCCCGCACCAGCAAGACCTTTTCCCGCCGCTCGCTGCACGGCCAGATCGCCTATGACATCGGCATGCGCATCATGCGCGGCGATGTCCAGCCCGGCACCGTGCTGCCGAACGAGGCTGACCTTTCGGTCCAGTTCTCGGTCAGCCGCACCGCGCTGCGCGAGGCGATCAAGGTGCTGGCGGCCAAGGGCCTGGTCGAATCCCGGCCCAAGACCGGCACACGGGTGCGGCCGCGCGACGAATGGAACCTGCTGGACCCGGATTTGCTGGCCTGGCAGTTCGCCACCCAGCCGATCGAGCGCCTGGCCAAGGACCTTTTCGAGATGCGCCAGATCGTCGAGCCGGCCGCCGCCTCGATGGCCGCGGAACGGGCCACCGATGCGCAGCGGGACGCGATCAGGCGCGCTTTCGCCGACATGGAAGCAGCCCCCGATGGCGATGCCTCGATCGAGCCGGATCTGCGCTTCCACCAATCGATCCTGGCGGCCTCGAACAACGAATTCCTGCATCCGCTCGGCGCCCTGATCGAAACCGCGATGGCGTCGAGCTTCCGCATCACCAACAACCAGCCCGGCGCCCTGCAGATCTCGCTGCCCCGCCACCAGGCGGTGCGCGACGCCATACTGGCGCGCGAGGCCGATGGCGCCCGCCAGGCCATGCGCCTGCTGCTGGAGGATTCGGTGGAGGATCTCCGCCGTGCCCTCGCCAACCAGATTCCGACTTCCTGAAGACAGCCTAGCCAAACAAGGATCTTCGTGATGGCTGACGACGCCAGCAACAACAACAACAAGAAGACACCCCTCCGGTCCGCGGCCTGGTTCGGCCCGCACGACAAGGACGGCTTCATCCATCGCAGCTGGATGCGCAACCAGGGCCTGCCGGACCATGTGTTCGACGGCCGCCCGGTGATCGGCATCTGCCAGACCTTCTCCGAACTGACCCCCTGCAACGCGCATTTCCGCAAGCTGGCGGAGCATGTGAAGCGCGGCGTGTGGGAGATGGGCGGCTTCCCGCTGGAATTCCCGGTGTTCTCGACCGGCGAGACCAACCTGCGGCCGACGGCGATGCTGTACCGCAACCTGGCGGCGATGGATGTCGAGGAAGCGATCCGCGCCAACCCGATCGACGGCGTCGTGCTGCTGACCGGCTGCGACAAGACCACGCCGTCGCTGCTGATGGGCGCCGCCAGCTGCGACATCCCCGCCGTCGTCGTGTCCGGCGGGCCGATGCAGAACGGCCGCTACCCGGACCAGACCATCGGGTCGGGCACCAGCGTCTGGCAGTTCGATGCCGATGTGAAGGCCGGCGTCATCAGCCTGCAGCAGTTCATGGAGGCCGAGGCAGCACAGTCCCGCTCCGCCGGCCACTGCATGACCATGGGCACGGCCAGCACCATGAACTCGATGGCCGAGGCGCTGGGCATGAGCCTGACCGGCTGCGCCGCGATCCCCGCGGTCGACGCCCGCCGCTACGTCATCGCCCACATGACCGGCCGCCGCATCGTCGAGATGGTGCATGAAGACCTGCGCATCTCGAAGATCCTGACCCGCGAGAACTTTCTGAACGCCATCCGCGTCAACGGCGCCATCGGCGGGTCGACCAACGCGGTCATCCATCTGCTGGCCATCGCCGGCCGCGTCGGCATCGAGTTCGAGCTGAAGGACTGGGACGAGTTCGGCCGCGACGTGCCGACCCTGGTCGACCTGATGCCGTCGGGCCGCTTCCTGATGGAAGACTTCTACTACGCCGGCGGCGTCCCCGCGGTGACCCGGGCGCTGGGCGAGAACGGCATGCTGTTCAAGGACGCGCCCACCGTCACCGGCAAGTCGATGTGGGAGAACGTCAAGAACACCGCCAACTGGAACCCGGAGGTGATCCGGGCCTGGGACAACCCGCTGGTGAAGCAGGGCGGCATCACCGTGCTGAAGGGCAACCTGGCGCCCGACGGCGCCGTGCTGAAGCCGTCCGCCGCCACGCCGGAGCTGATGCAGCATCGCGGCCGCGCCGTCGTGTTCGAGAACATCGAGCACTACAAGGCGCGGGTCGACGATCCCGATCTCGACATCGATGAGACCTGCATCATGGTGCTGAAGAACTGCGGCCCGAAGGGCTACCCCGGCATGGCCGAGGTCGGCAACATGGCGCTGCCGCAGAAGGTGCTGAAGAAGGGCGTGCGCGACATGGTCCGCATCTCCGACGCGCGCATGAGCGGCACGGCCTATGGCACCGTGGTGCTGCACACGGCGCCGGAAGCGGCCGCCGGCGGCCCGCTGGCCCTGGTGCAGGACGGCGACATGATCGAGCTGGACGTCGCCAACCGGCGGCTGCATCTCGAGGTCTCGGACGAGGTGCTGGCCGAGCGGCGCAAGCTGTGGTCGCCGCCGGAGCCGACGATGAAGGGCGGCTACCAGTCGCTGTATGTCCAGCACGTGATGCAGGCCGACAAGGGCGCCGACCTCGACTTCCTGGTCGGCAGCCGCGGCCACGCCGTGCCGCGCGACAGCCACTGACGATCGAACCGCAGGCCCGGGGCGGGCCGCTCTCTTCCTCGCCAAGCGGACCATCATGACCGACTACGCAACCTATCCATCGCTGCGCGACAAGCCCGTCTTCGTGTCGGGCGGCGGCAGCGGCATCGGCGAAAGCATCGTCGAGCATTTCTGCCGCCAGCAGGCGCGCGTCTTCTTCGTCGACATCAACGAGGAGGCATCGACCGCCCTGGTCGCCCGGTTGAAGGCCGAAGGGCTAGCCGTGCCGGTGTTCCGGCCCTGCGACCTGCGCGACATCGCCGACCTGCGCAAGGCGGTGGCCGAGGCCAAGGACGCGGTCGGGCCGATCCGCATCCTGGTCAACAACGCGGCGCACGACCAGCGCCACGCCCCCGAGACGGTCGAGCCCGACTATTGGGACGACCGCATGGCGGTGAACCTGCGCCACCAGTTCTTCGCCGCCCAGGCGGTGCAGCCGATGATGCAGGCGGCCGGCGGCGGCTCGATCATCAATTTCGGCTCGGTCTCCTGGCGTCTGAAGCAGGGCAATATGCCGGCCTACACCACGGCCAAGGCCGGGGTGGAAGGCCTGACCCGCGGCTTGGCCCGGGACTGGGGCAAGCAGCACATCCGGGTCAACACGGTGATGCCGGGCTGGGTCATCACCCAGCGCCAGAAGGACCTGTGGCTGACGCCGGAGGCCGATGCCCGCCGGGCCGAGGACCAGTGCATCCCCGATTACGTGATGCCGGTGCATCTGGCGCAGATGACCCTGTGGCTGGCGGCGGATGACAGCGCCATGTGCACGGGCCAGACATTCGTGGTCGACGCCGGCTGGGCGTCGGGATTGTGAGGCGGAAATGAACCTGATTCAGCTCAAGACCAAGGACGGCGAACGGCGCGTCGGCATCGTCTCCGGCGGCGACACGCTCAAGCTGCTGTCCGTCTTCGAGACCACCTACGACCTTGCCCAGGCGGCGATCGGCGCCCGCAAGAGCATCGCCGAGCTGGTCGCGGCCGATGAGGGCGACGGCACCGATTCCTACGATGCGGTGATCGCCGAGGGCCGGCTGCTGGTGCCGCTGGACCATCCCGACCCGGCGCATTGCATCGTCACCGGCACCGGCCTGACCCATCTCGGCAGCGCAGACGCCCGCGACCAGATGCACAAGAACCTCGGCGAGGCCGAGACGCTGACCGACAGCATGAAGATGTTCCGCGACGGCCTGACCGGCGGCAAGCCGGCAGGTGGCCAGCCTGGCGTGCAGCCGGAATGGTTCTACAAGGGCGACGGGTCGGCCGTGGTGGCGGGCGAACAGCCCCTGACCATGCCGGATTTCGCCCTGGATGGCGGCGAGGAGCCGGAGATCACCGGCTGCTATCTGATCGGGCCGGACGGCACGCCCTGGCGCGTCGGCTTCGCCATCGGCAACGAGTTCTCCGACCACATCACCGAGCGGCAGAACTACCTGCTGCTGGCCCATTCCAAGCTGCGGCAATGCGCGGTCGGGCCCGAGCTGCTGGTCGGCTCGCTGCCGGACGACATCCGCGGCACCAGCCGGATCACCCGCGACGGCAAGACGATCTGGGAGAAGCCGTTCCTGAGCGGCGAGGCCAATATGAGCCATTGGATCGCCAACCTGGAGCATCACCATTTCAAATACGTGCTGTTCCGCCGGCCGGGCGACGTGCACCTGCACTTCTTCGGCACGGCGACGCTGAGCGTCAGCGACGGCATCAAGCCCGAGCCGGGCGACCGGTTCGAGATCGAAGCCAAGGCTTTCGGCCGGCCCCTGCGCAACCCGCTGGCCCGCGCCGCGGCGGAGACGGTCACGGTCCGGGCACTGTAGGCTCCCGGATCAAGGCACCTCCCTCCTCCCTGTCATTGCCGGGCTTGACCCGGCAATCCAGAGGATGTCGACAGTCTCTGGATGCCCGGATCAAGTCCGGGCATGACAGGAAAAAGGGCCTGGGAGGCCGAATAGACAAACCCCGCCCCAAGGCGGACGGGAAGAGGAGGAGACGGGGATGAACAGGATCGATCTCGACGGCAAGATCGCCGTCGTCACCGGCGGGGCGCAGGGCATCGGCCGTGCCGTCGCCGAACGCTTCATCGCCTCCGGCGCCCAAGTGGTGCTGTGGGATCGCGACCAGGTGCTGGTCGAGCAGACGGCGCAGGCGATCGGCGCCACCGGCACCGCCATCGACGTCACCGACGCGGCCGCGGTCACCGCCGCGGTCGAAGCCCAGGGCCAGATCGACATCTTCATCAACAACGCCGGCATCGCCGGTCCGTCGGTGAAGACCTGGGACTACCCGATCGACACCTGGCGCCAGGTGATCGAGTTGGATTTGAACGCGGTCTATTACTGCTGCCGCGCCGTGGTGCCGGGGATGATCGCGCGCGGCTATGGCCGCATCGTCAACGTCTCCTCGATCGCCGGCAAGGAAGGCAACCCGAACGCCAGCGCCTATTCCGCCGCCAAGTCGGGCGTCATCGCCCTGACCAAGTCGCTGGGCAAGGAGCTGGCCGGCCAGGACATCGCGGTCAACTGCGTCACCCCGGCCACCGCGAAGACCCGGATCCTGGAGCAGATCAGCCAAGAGCACATCGACTACATGCTGTCGCGCATCCCCCGTGCCCGCTTCCTGAAGGTCGAGGAGGCGGCGTCGATGATCGCGTGGCTGTGCTCGGCCGAGAACAGCTTCACCACCGGCGCCGTGTTCGACCTGTCCGGCGGCCGCGCGACCTACTGAACCGATGACGGCCACCGACCTGCCGGAGGCCCACGACCTGATGCCGGCCCTGCGCCGGATGGGGTTGGCGGGCCCGGGCGAGACGCCGCGCTTCACCGCGCTGACCGGCGGCGTCTCCTCCGACATCTGGCGGGTCGACCTGGCCACCGGCCCGGTCTGCGTCAAGCGGGCGCTGGCCAAGCTGCGGGTCGCGGCCGACTGGCAGGCGCCGGTGGTGCGCAACCTGTATGAGGCGCGCTGGATGCGGGTCGCCGCCGGCATCGTGCCGCAGGCGGTGCCGGCCCTGTTGGGCCAGGACGATGCCGCCGGCGCCCTGGCCATGGCCTATCTGGCGCCGGAGGACCATCCGGTGTGGAAGGCGCAGCTGCGCGACGGCCAGGCCGATCCGGAG
>NZ_JBYRFX010001197.1:0-7031 GCF_057815775.1 Inquilinus sp. | reverse complement strand
GTTTCGGCCGGCCGGATGCCGGCGTCGAAGCCGTCGACGACGATATCGACCAGCCGGCCTTCGGTGACGATGTCGACCTTCATCTCGGGATAGCGCCTCAGATACTCCAGCACGATCGGCGTCAGGATCCGGCGGGCGGCGCCGGCCGAGGTGTTCAGGCGCAGCGTCCCGGCCGGCGTGTCGCGATGGCGGTTCACCGCCTCCATCGCGCCGTGGATGTCCGACAGCGCCGGGGCGATGCTGGCCACGAACTGCTCGCCGGCCTGGGACAGCGACACGCTGCGCGTCGTCCGGTTGAACAGGCGGACGCCCAGCCGCGCCTCCAGCCCGCGCACGGCGTGGCTGAGCGCCGAGGACGACATGCCGAGATCCGCCGCCGCGGTGCGGAAGTTGCCGCGCCGGGCGACCGCGACCACGGCCTCCAGCTCGATCAGCCCCGATTTGTGCATTGTCCCGTTTCCTGCGCTGCCTCATCCGGATTTATGCGGCTTATTCGCGCAATCCGACAGCGCCACATCTGCGCCAGGCCGATTTGAGATGGAGAGCAGCATGCGGATCATCGACACGATCTATATCGACGGCGCCTTCGTGACGCCGCACGGCACCGAAGTGCAGGACCTGTTCAACCCGGCGACCGGCCGGGTCATCGGCCGGGTGACGCTGGGCGATGCCGAGGACGCGCGCCGCGCCATCGCCGCAGCCAAGCGGGCCTTCCCGGCCTTCTCGCGCAGCAGCAAGGCCGAGCGCCTGGTCCTGCTGCACCGGCTGCACGACGTGGTGAAGGCCCGCACCGATGCGCTGGTCGCAGCGACGGTCGAGGAGTACGGCGGACCGGTGAAGCAGGTGGCTTGGCGCACGGCGCTGACCGCGGATTCGTTCCTGCACGCCGCCCAGGTGCTGCAGGATTACGAGTTCACCAAGCGGGTCGGCACGGCCGAGGTGGTGATGGAGCCGCTCGGTGTCGTCGGCATCATCACGCCGTGGAATGCCAACACCGGCTTCATCTGCGGCAAGCTGGCGGCGGCGATCGCGGCCGGCTGCACCACCGTGATCAAGCCGAGCGAGATGAGCGCGATCCAGACCCAGGTGCTGGTCGAATGCCTCGACGAGGCCGGCGTGCCGCCCGGCGTCTTCAACATCGTCAACGGCCGCGGCGACGTGGTGGGGGCGGAGCTGAGCGCCCACCCCGACATCGCCAAGATCTCCTTCACCGGCTCCACCGCCGTCGGCAAGGCGATCCTGCGCGCCGGGGTCGAGACGCTGAAGCGGGTCACGCTGGAGCTCGGCGGCAAATCGCCGACCGTGATCCTCGACGACGCCGATTTCGCCCTGGCCGTGCCGCAGGCGCTCGGCGCCGGCTTCACCAACAGCGGCCAGGCCTGCATTGCCGGCACCCGCATCCTGGTGCCCGAGACGCGGATGGAAGAGTTCTGCGCCCTGGCCAAGGCGGCCGTGGCGGCGACCAAGGTCGGCGACCCGCGCGACCCCGAGACCGCTGTTGGACCGATGGTCAGCGCCCGGCAGTGGGAGCGGGTGCAGCGCTACATCCGCATCGGCCAAGAGGAGGGTGCGGAATTGCTGGCCGGCGGCGAAGGCCGGCCGGAGGGGCTGGAGGGCGGCTGGTTCGTCAGGCCGACTTTGTTCGGCGGCGTCACCAACGACATGACCATCGCGCGGGAGGAGATCTTCGGCCCGGTGCTGTCGATCCTGTCCTACCGGACGGAGGAGGAGGCGATCGCCATCGCCAACGACACGACTTACGGGCTGCAGGCCTATGTGCTGTCGTCGGATCCGCAGCGGGCGCGGGCGGTGGCGGCGCAGCTCCAGGCCGGCCGGGTGCTGATCAACGGTGCCCAGCACGAGCCGCTGGCCCCGTTCGGTGGCTTCAAGCAATCCGGCATCGGCCGGGAATACGGCGTCTACGGGCTGGAGGCGCATCTCGAGCCCAAGGCGGTGCTGGGCGCCGCCGCCTGAGAGTTCTCCTCGCAGGCCGGCCGATCGGTTCGACCGGGGTCGAAGCGTTCGCGCCTGACTTCGCCGCGGCCGGGCCCCATGTCTCTGCTATCCCGAGCAAACCGGAGGCAGATCATGGACCCGGCCGTTCCCCGGCTCGACCCGCGCGAAGAGCATCACCGCATCGACAGCCCCATCGCCGGGCTATCGCTGTTCCTGCGGGGCCTGGCGCCGGCCAATCCGCCCGCCGGCCCGCCCCGTGCCGTGCTGTATGTCCACGGCGCCACCTTCCCGTCGGCCCTGTCGATCGCGTATCGCTTCGACGGCCGGTCCTGGCGCGACGCCCTCGGCGAGGCCGGCTTCCATGTCTGGGGGCTGGATTTCCTCGGCTTCGGTGGCTCCGGCCGCTACCCGGAGATGGCGGGTCCGGCCGAGGCCGCGGCGCCGCTGGGCAAGACCGACCAGACCAGCCGCCAGCTCGAAGCCGCGGTGCGCTTCGTCTGCGGCCGGCTCGGCGTGCCCGGCCTGTCGCTGATCGCCCATTCCCAGGGCAGCGTGATCGCCGGGCATTTCGCCGGGCGCTGCCCGGAGCTGGTCGACCGCATGGTGCTGTTCGGCCCGATCGCCCAACGCCCCGGCCCGGCGGATCCCGCGCCGATCCCGGCCTGGACCACCGTCAGCCTGCAGCAGCAATGGGACCGCTTCACCGCCGACGCCCCGGACGGCGAAGCGCCGGTGCTGCTGCAGCGGCATTTCCGCGACTGGGGCGAGCGCTATCTCGACAGCGACTCCGGCAGCCGCGACCGCAGCCCGCCGGCGGTGCGGATCCCGACCGGCCCGCGTTGGGACATCGCCGCTTCCTGGTCCGGCCGGCTGTCCTACGACCCGGCGCTGATCCGCTGCCCGGTCGCCATCATCCGCGGTGCCTGGGACAGCCTGTGCACCGACGCCGACGCCGCCTGGCTGTTCGATGCCCTGGCCGCGGCGCCGCTGAAGCGCGACATCAAGCTCAGCCGCGGTGGCCATCTGATGCATCTGGAGGAGGGCCGGGCGGCTCTTCACCGCGAGACGAGCGGGTTCCTGCAGGGCGGTGATACCGTGCCGCAGAGCCCGGTCCAGTCCTGAACGGCACCGAGACACAGAAGGGAGCGCCCGATGTTTACCGTCCTGTTCGAAGTCCACCCCAAGACCGAGCGCTGGGACGACTATCTCGGCTACGCCAAGCTGCTGAAGCCCGAGCTGGAGCGGGTGGAGGGCTTCATCGACAACCTCCGCTACCGCAGCCTGCGCCGGCAGGGCTGGCTGCTGTCGCTGTCGACCTGGCGCGACGAGAAGGCGCTGGTGCGCTGGCGCAGCCAGGCGCTGCACCATGAGGTGCAGGGCAAGGGGCGGATGGAGGTGTTCCACGACTATCACCTGCGGGTCGGCCAGGTCACGGCCGACAGCCGGCCGCCGCCGGGCGTGGCCCCGCGCGAACAGCGGCTGGACGAGACCGAGACGGGGGCCGGCACCTGCGTGTCGGTGATCGAGGCGAAGCGCCTGGCCGGCCTGGCCGAGAAGGCAGCACCGGAGGCTGTTGCCGCCGCGTTGGGCCTGCCGCAAGGGGCCGACGGGCTGGTGGAATGGGACGTGTTCGATGCCATCCTGACGCCGGGCGACGCGCTGCTGATGCTGTCCTGGCGCGATGCCGCGGCGGCAGATGCGGGCGAGGCGGCCTGGCCGGACGGCGCCCGGTCGCGCCGGGTCCGGGTGGTGCGCGACTACGGCATGTTCGACCGGCGCGAGGCGCCGCAAGACTACCCAAAGGTTGCCCGCGGTCCGAAATGATGCGTGCGAGGGTTGCAGGATGGCCGAGCCGGGTTAGGTCAGTGCTGCGGGAGGGCCGACGGATCGCACCACCGTGAGGTGGGAGGCCCCGCAGATCGCAGCGTCACGCGCAGCATGATCGCTGCGTCACGCACAACGAACCCGTTCGACAGGCGCGCCGATCGAAGGGCGCGTCCCATCGACAGGAGCACACCATGAAGCTGAGCACAGAACTGGCCGACCGGACCGTGAACCGGTTCGGGGCCCGGGTCATTCCCGAATCCCATCCGGCCATCCCCCAGCTGCACAACATGTTCGGGGACCACACCTTCTTCGTCGACGGCGCCGGCCTCCACATCCTCGAACCGGCCGACCGCGGCCCGGCGGACGCATCCGCCGGCCAGGTGGTGAAGGTCGCGAGCTGGGCGGATGCCGAGCAGACCACCCTGGCCCCGCACGAACCGGAACCCACCGACATCATGGTCGAACTCGACACCGGCAGGCAGGTCGGACGAGCCTGACTCAAGGCGGGCGGCCTCCGGGCCGCCCGTCGCCTCTTCGTAGGTCGAAAATCCTTACCGTTGGAAGTGTGCCGCGGCGCTTCTCCCCGGAACATCGCGGGTGATTCGGGAGTTGAGGACAGCATCGGCCTGGATCTGCCAGGCCTTCGCGGCCTTCGGCCCGCCCTCGACCACAAAGGACGAAATTCCCTTATGAACGCCCGATTCTCCCGATCCCACCGTGCCCTCGGCGCGGCCCTGGTCCTGTTGCTGGCCGGCGCGCCCGCCGCCTGGGCCGACAGCGGCTGGGACTATGCCAAGCTCAGCCGCAAGCTGCAGAACGGCGACAAGCCGAGCATGGTGATCGACCTGTCGAAATGCCTCGATCCGTCCGGCGCGGGCGGCCCGCCGGTCGTGGCGGTGCCGACCTTCACCACCTACAACCTGACCCAGCAGTTCATCGCGACCTCGGAGACGCACCCGTTCGAGGCGGCGAACGGCACGATGTCGCTGGAATATGTCCGGCTGCGGATCTTCTCGGACAATGGCGCCGAGCTGAGCCTGAAGCATCTGAACCCGGCGACCTACGAAGTGGTCGGCCCGGCCGTCGTGCTGCGCTGCCGGCTGAACGACGGCTCGATCACCGTGCACGACGGCGACTGACCGGGCGTCCGGGCGGGGAGGGGCCTGCAAACCGGATCAAGCGCGGGATCAGAAGCCGGGGCAGGAATGGGCCTCGGCTTGTGAACCCGGGGAGATCCGCGATGACCACCCAGACCCTTTCCGCCCGTCCCGACGGCGAAGCCCACCGCCGCGTGCTGGACTATTATACGCAGCAATCGGCGTTCAGCTCGCCGGGCCGCCACGCCGCGCTGTTCGATCGCCTGCCATCCGATGCGGCCAGCATCGCCCGCACCATCCAGGGGCTGGTGATCTACGAGCATGTCACCGAGGCCTTCTACGACTACGCCCTGCCCGAAGAGCGCCGGGCCGAGAGCCACATCCGGCCGGTCGAGGCGATGCTCGATGCGATCCTGGCGCTGGACGGCCGGCCGCTCGACGCCGCCCGGCCGCCGGAGACGCGGCTGGTCGGCATCTGCCGCCATTTCGCGCTGCTGGCGGTCGCGATGTTCCGGCATCACGGCGTGCCGGCCCGCGGCCGCGGCGGCTTCGGCACCTATTTCAATCCGGGCAAGTTCGAGGATCACTGGGTCTGCGAACACTGGAAGGCGGATGAAGGACGCTGGGCCTTGCTCGATCCGCAGTTCGACGACGTCTTCATCCGGCGGCTGTCGATCGGCCATGACGTCCTCGACGTGCCGCGCGACCGCTTCCTGGTGGCGGCCGATGCCTGGCGCGGATGCCGCGACGGCACGTTCGACCCGCAGCTCTTCGGCATCGAATTCGGGCAGCTGCGTGGCCTGTGGTTCGTGGCCGGCAACCTGGTCGGCGATCTGGCGATGCTGAATGGCGCCGAGCTGCTGCCCTGGGACGTCTGGGGCATGCAGCCGCCGCCCGATGCCGTCCTGTCGGCACCGCAACTCGCCGCCTTCGACGGGATCGCCTTGCTGACCGGCGACCCGGATGCGAATTTCGACGCGCTGCGGCAGCGCTTCGCCAACGACGACGGCGTGCGGCTGCCGGACACCGTGTTCAACGCGCTGCGGCGGCGCCGGGAGAAGGTCTTGCCAGCCTGACAGGGGATCGCACGACGCACAGCCCGGTCGAAAAGGCGCTGTGGTTCATCGAAAGCCATCTCGGCCGCGACATCGCGCTGGACGAGATCGCGGCGGTCTGCGGCCTGTCGCGGTTCCAGGCCTCACGGCTGTTTTCGCATGCGGTTGGGATGCCGGTGACGGCCTATCTGCGCGGCCGGCGGCTGACCCAGGCGGCCCAGGCCTTGGCCGAGGGCGCGCCCGACATCCTGGCCGTCGCGCTCGAAGCCGGCTATGGCTCGCACGAGGCGTTCTCGCGGGCCTTCCGCGACCAGTTCGGCCTGACCCCGGCCGAACTGCGGGCGCGCGGCCGGCTTGACGGCCTCGCGCTGGTCGGGCCGCTGCGGCAGGATTCGCCGGTCCCCGCGCCGCTGCCGCCGCCGCGGATCGAAACGCCGGGCCCGCTGCTGATTGCCGGCCTCGGGCGCCGCTTCGCCATCGACGATTTCACCGGCATCCCGGCGGTCTGGCAGGCGTTCCAGCCGCATCTGGAGACGATGCTGCGGCGCACGGGGCAGCCAGCCTACGGCCTGGTCACGGGTGTGGCCGCCAATGGCGACAGCTATTTCTACCTCGCCGGCGTGAAGGTGCCCGACCTGTCCGACCTCGATGCCGGCCTCACCGGCCTGCGGTTGCCGGCGCAGCGCTGGGCGGTGTTCCCGCAGGCCGGCCACATCACCACGATTGCCGCCACGATCGACGCCATCTTCGGCCAGGCGCTGCCCGCGGCCGGGCTCAAGGCTGGCGGCCTGCCCGATCTGCTGGAGCGCTACGGCGACGGCTTCGACCCAGAGACCGGCCATGGCGGCTTCGAGATCCTGGTGCCGGTGAAATAGGCGCCGAATCGGCTCTGGGAAGCAATGGCGCCGGGTGACCATTGCCAAGGGGCAATGGCACCGAGCTGTGGCAGGATCGCTCGCGACGATTCTGGGAGAGGACCATGACCGCGATCGACCACGCCGCCCGCACCGCCGAGCTGGAGGCCGAGGAGGCCCGGCTGGGCTTCGACCGCTTCGACTTCGCCGAGGCCTGGGCGATCGGCCGGGCGCTGGTCGAA
>NZ_JBYRFX010001196.1:0-4719 GCF_057815775.1 Inquilinus sp. | reverse complement strand
GCAGTTCCCGGACACGCTGTTCTACGTCCAGCCCTCCGACATCGTGACCCAGGTGCTGAACTTCGGCGTGCCCAGCCCGGTCGACGTCCAGGTCACCGGCCGCGACCGCGCCGGCAACCAGAAGCTGGCCCAGTCCTTGCGCGACAAGCTGGCGCTGATCCCCGGCCTGGTCGACGTGCATGTGCAGCAGGAGCTGAACGCGCCGGAGCTGGACTACACGGTCGACCGCACCCGGGCGCAGGAGCTGGGGTTGAACATGACCGACGTCGCCAATGACGTGAATGTCAGCCTCAGTTCGTCGACCCAGGTCGAGCCGAACTTCTGGACCGACCCGGCCAACGGCATCGCCTATTACCTCGCGGTGCAGACGCCGGAATATCGGGTCGCCAGCCTGAACGACCTCGACAACACGCCGATCGGGTCCACCACCACCGAGGCCGGCGTGGTGCCGAACCTGCTGGGCAACATCGCCGCGCCGCACCGGGTGCCGGTGCAGTCGGTCTATAACCAGAGCAACATCCAGTCGGTCTACGACGTCTATGCCAGTGTCGATTCCCGCGATCTCGGCGGGGTCGCGGCCCAGGTGCAGTCGATCGTCGCCGATGCCCAGAAGACGCTGCAGCCCGGCAACACCATCGCCATCCGCGGCCAGATCAGCAGTATGGAATCGGCGTTCCGCGACCTGGGCACCGGCCTCGCCTTCGCCGCCATCTTCGTCTACCTGCTGATGGTGGTGAACTACCAGAGCTTCCGCGATCCGCTGGCGGTGCTGCTGGCCCTGCCCGGTGCGATGAGCGGCATCGTCCTGGCGCTGTTCGTCACCGGCACCAGCCTGAGCGTCCCGTCGCTGATGGGCGCGATCATGGCGGTCGGCGTCGCCTCGGCCAATTCGATCCTGCTGGTGACCTTTGCGCGGGAACAGAGCCGTGCCGGCCATTCCCCGTTCGAGGCGGCGCTGTCCGCCGGCGTCACCCGGCTGCGGCCGGTGCTGATGACGGCCTGCGCCATGATGGTCGGCATGCTGCCGATGGCGATCGGCGGCCCGGGCGAAGAGCAGAACGCCGCCCTGGCGCGCGCCGTGATCGGCGGCGTCGGCGCGGGGACGCTGACCACCCTGCTGTTCGTGCCCTTCCTCTATGCCGTGAACGCCGGCCTGGGCTCGCGCCGCCAGGCCGCCCTGCCCCACCCGTCCCCCGCGGAGTGATGACCATGGACCAGCACATCGAGGTCCCCGTGACGGACGGGGCCAAGGACGCCGCCACCCCGACCGGAACGACGCCCCGGCGGCGGCGGATCGCACGGCTGCTGGGCGCGACCGCAATCGTCGCCATCGGCGCCGCGGTCGGGTTCGGGCTGTGGAACCGCAGCGCGCTCGACGCCCAGGCGACCACGGTCCGCAACGAGACCCGCGACGACCAGCCGATCGTGCGGACCGTGGCGGTGACCGCGGAACAGGGCCCGAAGGTCGACGAGCTGCCCGGCACCACCAGCGCCTTCGCCAGCGCCGTCGTCTTCGCCCGTGCCACCGGCTACATCGCCACGCGCAATGTCGACATCGGCAGCCAGGTCAAGGCGGGCGAGGTTCTGGCGGTGATCGCCGCGCCGGACCTGGACCAGCAGCTGGCCCAGGCCCAGGCCCAACTGGCGCAGACCAACGCGACGCTGGCGCAGGACCGGGCGAATGAGCGACTGGCCGACGTCACAAACCAGCGCACCACCAGGCTGGTGGCGCAGGGCTGGGCCAGCAAGGAACAGGGCGACACCGACACGTCGAGCCAGCAGGCCAGCGCCGCCGCCGTGGTCGCGGCCCAGGCCAGCATCATCGCGCAACAGGCCGACGTGTCACGGCTGCAGCAGCTGACCGGCTTCGAGAAGGTGGTGGCGCCGTTCGACGGCGTCGTCTCCAGCCGCAACTTCGATGTCGGCACCCTGACCACGGCCGACAGCTCGACCGGCACGTCGCTGCTGTCGATCGTCCAGACCAGCACGCTGCGGATCCAGATCTTCGTGCCGCAGGAGGATTACTTCGCCCTGCATGACGGCGAGGATGCCGCCGTGACGGTGCCGCAGCTGCCCGGCCGTGTCTTCCACGGCCGCGTCGCCCGCACCGCCGGCGCGCTGCAGCCGGGCACCCGCACCCTGCTGACCGAGGTCGATGTCGACAATGCCGACGGCGCCCTGACCGCCGGCCTGTACTGCATCGTCAAGCTGGACATCCCGCGCGCCAGCCCGGTGATCGTGCTGCCGTCGCAGGCCATCGTGTTCGACGAACACGGGCTGTCGGCCGCCGTCTACGCCGATGGCGCGATCCGGCTGCATCACCTCGATGTGCTTGCCGACAACGGCGCCACGCTGGACATCCGGGCCGGGCTGAACGAGGGCGACCAGGTCGTGCTGAACCCGCCTGCCCTGCTGCACGACGGCATGCGGGTGCAGGTGGCGGCACAGCAGCCCCCGGCCGGCGGCCCGGCCGTCAGCGGCCAGGCAACGGCAGGGAAGAAGACGGGCTGACAACGCGCCGGCCGCTCGGCGTGCGTTCGACCGTCAGGGCCACGCCGTAGAGCCGGGTCAGTTGCTGCGGCGTCAGCACGGCGTCGACCGGCCCGGTCTCGAAATGATTGTCGGGACCGAGCACCGCGACCCGGTCGGCGACGGCGAAGGCCTGCTCCGGCTCATGGGTCGAGACCAGCACCGCCAGCCCGTCGGCGGCCAGGACGCGGATCCGGTCGAGCACCAACAGGCGGTTGCCGAGGTCGAGGCTGGCGGTCGGTTCGTCCATCACCACCACGCCGGTGCGCTGGGCCAGGGCGCGGGCGATCAGCGCCAGTTGCCGCTGCCCGCCCGAGATCCGCGTCGAATCCCGCGGCGCCAGCGCGGCGATGCCGAGGGCGTCGAGCGCCTGCATGGCGATGTCGAGATCGGCCTTCCCGGGCGTGGCGAAGGCGCCCAGCGACGCCGTACGCCCCATCACCACGAGGTCGAGCACAGTGTAGGCGAAGTCGCCGGGATAGGCCTGGGGCACATAGGCGATGCGCCGGGCGATCGCGGCCGGCTTCAGCCGGGACAGGTCGTCGCCGCCGACCCGCACCGTCCCGGCCAGCGGCGGGATCAGCCCGAGCAGCGTCTTGAACAGCGTGGTCTTGCCGACCCCGTTCGGCCCCAGCAGGCAGGTGACGCTGCCGGCCTCCAGCGCCAGGCCGATGCCGGTGGCCACGATGGTCGCGCCATAGCCGATCGACAGGCCCTCGGCCGACAGGGCGGTCACGGCAGCCGCCTCCGCCGGCCATGGGCCAGCAGCCAGACGAAGACCGGGCCGCCGACCACCGCGGTCAGCACGCCGAGCGGGATCTCGATCTGGGCGACGGAGCGTGCCAGCGTGTCGATCGCCACCATGAAGGCGGCGCCCAGCAGGATGGCCGCCGGCAGCAGCCGGTCGAAGCGCGGCCCGACCAGCAGGCGCGCCATATGCGGCACCATCAGCCCGACCCAGCCGATGACGCCCGATATGGCGACCACGCTGGCGGTGATCAGCGTCGCCGCCACGATCACCAGCAGGCGCAGGCGGCGGACATCGACGCCGAGCGCCCGGGCCTCGTCATCGCCCAGCGACAGCACGCCGATGCGCCAGCGCAGCAGCACCAGCGGCACGAGGCCGACCAGCACCGCCGGCAACACCGCCGCGACATCCTGCACCTTGGTGCCGGCCAAGCTGCCGAGCAGCCAGAAGGTGATCGCCGGCAGCTGGTCGTAGGGATCGGCCAGGATCTTGACCAGGGAGATGGCGGCCCCCGCCAGGGCGCCGACCACGATGCCGGCCAGGACCAGCACCAGCACGTCGCCACCGCCGCGCAGGGTGCGAGCCAGGGCGCCGACGGCCATGACCGTCACCAGGCCGCCGCCGAAGCCGAGCAGCTGGATCGCCGCCACCGGCAGGCCGAGCAGGATGCCGAGCACGGCGCCGAAGCCGGCGCCGGTCGAGACGCCGAGGATGTCGGGTGACACCAGCGGGTTGCGGAACAGGCTCTGATAGGCGGCGCCTGCGGCGGACAGGGCGGCGCCGACCAGCACCGCCGCCAGCACCCGCGGCAGGCGGATGCGGAACAGCACCGTATCCGCGGTCGTATTCCCCGCCTCGCCCCACAGCCGGTGCCACAGCGCGGCCAGCACGTCCTGCGGCGGGATGCGGTAGGGGCCGATGCCCGACGCGACCAGCACCGCCGCGACCAGCAGGATCGTCAGGACCAGGAAGACCGTCGCTGTCCGCACGGCTGCGGCTCAGCCCCCGGGTGCGTCGAGCAGGCGGGCCAGATCGGCGTCGGTCAGGTCGACCTGGTAGAACAGGTGGTAGAAGTCGCGGACCTGGTCCCGAAGATTGCCCGGCGCCTGCTCCGGATACAGCGTGTGCAGCAGCCAGGTCAGGCCGATCAGCCGATTGACCGAGGGCGGGAAGTCGACGAAGCCGAAGGGCAGGCCCGGCGACAGGAAAATGCGTTTGGCCTTGACCGCCGGCACCGGCTGCCAGTCCGGGTTGGCGGCGACCGCCTGCACGAAGCGGCGGTCGAGCGCGATGATCGTGTCCGGCGCCCAGGCGATCACCTGTTCGGCCGAGGCGGTGACCAGCCCGCCCTTGTCGCGCAGGCCCTCGACCACGTTGACCGCGCCGACGCGTTCGATGATCTCGGTGTTGATCGACCCGCGCGAGCCGCTCTCCAGCCCCTC
>NZ_JBYRFX010001195.1:0-2735 GCF_057815775.1 Inquilinus sp. | reverse complement strand
GCGGTGGATGGCGCCGTCGACGCCACCACCACCCGACAAAGCCGAATTCGCCGCCTTGACGATCGCGTCGACCCCCAGCCGGGTGATGTCCCCGACCGTGATCTCCAGCGACGCGGTCACGGCGTTACTCGGCGGCGGACTTCTTGTCGGCCTTGGCCCGCTCGATGCCGGCGACGATCATCTCGGCGGCCCGCTGCGGCCCGTCCCAGCCCATGATCCGGACCCACTTGCCCTTTTCCAGGTCCTTGTAGTGGGCGAAGACGTGGGAGATCTGGTCGCGCAGGATTTCCTGCAAATCCTCATAGCTCTGCACCTTGGCGTAGTAGGGGTGCAGCTTCGACACCGGCACGGCCAGGATCTTCTCGTCCTCGCCTGCCTCGTCCTCCATCAGCAGCACGCCGACCGGGCGGGCGCGCAGCACCGCACCGGGCATCACCGGCTCACGCCCGACGACGATAACGTCGACCGGGTCGCCGTCACCCGACAGGGTGTGCGGGATGAAGCCGTAATTGCCGGGATAGGCCATCGCGGTGTGCAGGAAGCGGTCGACGAACATCGCGCCCGACGCCTTGTCGAGCTCGTACTTCACCGGCACCCCGCCCATCGGGTTCTCGATGAGGACGTTGACATCGAAGGGCGGGTTCACGCCCACCGCGATCTTGCTGATATCCATGACGGCCCTGGTCGTTCCTGAGGGGTATGGGCGCGGACCATAATGCGGACCGCGCCCCAGGGCTAGTGCCGAGCCATTCTCATCGCGCGAATCGACCCATCTTTTTGTGCAGCGCAGCGATCGACCCACCGCCTTTCGGCGAGCTAGCGCCTCTGCGGCAGCGCATCGTAGGCCGCCAGCGCCGCGGCGGTGACGATCTCGGTCACCGTTGCGCCCATCTGCACCACCTGGGCCGGCTTCTCCAGCCCGCACAGCAGCGGCCCGATCAGCGAGGCGCCGGCCAGCTTCTGGATCATCTTGGCGCCGATGTTGGCAGCGTTCAGCGCCGGCATGATCAGCAGGTTGGCCGGGCCGGACAGGCGGGCGAACGGATACAGCCGCTTCATCAGATCGTAGTCGAGTGCGACCTCGGCGGTCATTTCGCCGTCATACTCGAAATCGACCTCACCCGCCTTGGCACGGGCATCCATGATGGTAACCGCGTCGCGGATGCGCTGGGTGAATTCGCGCATCGGCTGGCCGAAGTTCGAGGAGGACAGGAAGGCCAGCCGCGGCTCATGCCCCAGCTGCCGGGCCTTGGCCGCGGCCTGCAGCGCGATGTCGACCAAGAGATCCGGGTCCGGCCGCTCATGCACCGTGGTGTCGGCGATCAGCACCGTGCCGCCGCGCACCGTCAGCATCGACAGGCCGAACGGCACATGGTCTGGCGCCGGGTCGATCACGCGGGTGATCTCCTCGAAGCAGGTGGTGAAGTTGCGGGTCAGGCCGGTGACCATGGCGTCGGCATCGCCATGCGCGACCATGCAGGCGGCGAAGATGTTGCGGCCCTGGTTGACCATGCGGGCGACGTCACGCTGCAGCAGCCCCTGGCGCTGCAGCCGGCGCCAGACGAAGTCGATGTAGCGCTCGTTGTGCTGCGACAGCCGGGCGTTGTGGATTTCCAGCTCGGCGACGGTCGCCTCCGGCAGGCCGATCCGGGCCATGGTCTCGCGCACCCGCTCCTCACGGCCGATCAGGATCGGCGTGCCGTAGCCGGCGGCGCGGAAGGCGATGGCGGCGCGGATCGTGCGCTCCTCCTCGCCCTCGGCGAACACCACGCGGGTGTCGGTCGACGCCACCTTGTCGAAGATCAGCTGCAGCTTGTCGACCGTCGGGTCCAGCCGGCGGCGCAGGCTCTGGCGATAGGCGGCGATGTCGGCGATCGGCTTGCGGGCGACGCCCGATTCCATCGCCGCCAGGGCCACGGCCAGCGGGATCTCCTCGATCAGCCGCGGGTCGAACGGCACCGGGATGATGTAGTCGGGGCCGTAGCGCAGCCGGCGGCCGGAATAGGCGCTGTCGACCTCGTCCGGCACGTCCTGGCGGGCCAGCCGGGCCAGGGCGTGGGCGGCGGCCAGCTTCATCGGTTCGTTGATGGTGCGAGCGCGGACATCCAGCGCGCCGCGGAAGATGTAGGGGAAGCCCAGGACGTTGTTGACCTGGTTCGGATAGTCCGACCGGCCGGTGGCGATGATCGCGTCCGACCGCACCGCCTTGACCTGGTCGGGTGCTATCTCCGGGTCCGGGTTGGCCAGGGCGAAGATGATCGGCTTGTCGGCCATCGACTTCACCATCTCGGCCGTCATCGCGCCCTTGACCGACAGGCCGATGAAGACGTCGGAGCCGGCGACCGCCTCGGCCAGGGTCCGGTGCGGCGTGTCGACGGCATGGGCCGCCTTCCACTGGTTCATGCCCTCGGTGCGGCCCTGCCAGACCACGCCCTTGCTGTCGCACAGGATGATGTTCTGCGCCGGCACGCCCAGCGACTTGAACAGCTCGACGCAGGCGATGGCGGCGGCGCCGGCGCCGTTCAGCACCATCCGGGTGTCGCCGATGGTGCGGCCGGTCAGCTCCAGCGCATTGATCAGCCCGGCCGCCGCGATGATCGCGGTGCCATGCTGGTCGTCATGGAACACCGGAATGTCCAGCAGCTCGCGCAGCCGGGCCTCGATGATGAAGCAGTCCGGCGCCTTGATGTCCTCGAGGTTGATGCCGCCGAAGGACGGGCCGAGGAAGCGCACGC
>NZ_JBYRFX010001194.1:0-4324 GCF_057815775.1 Inquilinus sp. | reverse complement strand
CGTGCTCATTGCCCGCGCGCATCGCCGGGCCGTGATCTTCCGGCGCGGCCCGAGCCGGCTGGTGCGCCTGCTGGCCTGGAACCTGGCCAAGGACACGATCGAGGCCGGCCAGTGGTTCAAGGGCCGGATCTACGAGCGGCGTTGCGACCTGAGCCCGGATGGCGAGTTGCTGGCGTACTTCGCCGCGACCCATCGGCCGCCATACTATTCCTGGACAGCGATCTCGCGACCGCCCTGGCTGACGGCACTGGTGCTGTGGCCGAAAGGCGATTCCTGGGGCGGCGGCGGACTGTTCGAGAGTCCGCTTTGGTTCAAGTTGAACCACCGGACGACGACCGCGACGGCTTCGGCGAACCGGAAGGAGAAAGCCCTGATCGACACCAGCCGAATCCTGCTGGGTACTGGCCAACCGGAGAGTGCCGACGAGACGGCTGTGGCAGACGGCTTCGCTGTTCCAAAGCGCATGCGCGTCGAGCCGCTGGGCGACCGGCCGGGCTGGGGAGAGGACGACCCGATCTGCTGGATGCGCTTGCAGCGCGACGGCTGGCGCCTTGTGGGCACCCCTACAGCCGCACGACACCACGGCAGCAAAGGCCCATTCGGATGGAGTTTCCCTACTCCGCTCGTCATGGAGAAGGACCTGCATGCGAAGAAGGGCGCCCTGCGACTGTCAACGCATGCCCTGCACGAGCGGCAGGGACGTAGGTATGTCGAGACCGCGGCGTTGACGGATGCGGACGGGCGCACCCTCGACCTCGGCCGGGTCGACTGGGCCGATTTCGACCACAACGGCGATGTGCTCTATGCCGCCGAAGGGCGCCTGTTCCGGCTCGACCCGGCGCAGGCGCTGAAGGCGGGCGAAGGGATCTCCGCCGCACGAGAGGTCGCGGATCTCAACGACATGGTCTTCGAGCCGATCAAGGCGCCGGACAGCGCAATGCGCTGGCGGTAGCCTATCCCCGCGCCGCCAGTCCCGCGAGGTCGTCCCAGGCATAGAGCAGGTTGTGCGAGCGCCAGAGCGGGCCGGGGTCGGTGTAGGCGCCGATGCGGCGGCCGCCCTGGGCCTCGTAGAAGGCGATGGCCGGGTCGTTGCCTTCGACCACGCCGAGGCCGAGGGCGGCATAGCCGCGTCCGGCCAGCGCCGCCGCCAGGGCGCCGAGCAGGCGGCGGCCGAGGCCGCGGCGGGCGAAATCGCGGCCGACATAGAGGTACTTCACCTCGCCCCGGTCGCCATAGGCGGCATCGCCCGGCGGCCCGGCCAGGCCGAAGCCGGCCAGGGTGCCGCCGATCTCGGCCACCAGGGCGATCTGGGCCGGGTCGGCCAGGATCGCGGCCCAGCGCACCTCGCGGCGGGTAACATCGAGCGCGCCGGCCGCCTCGGGCGGTGCCAGGGTGCGATAGGTGTCGCGCCAGACGGCGACATGCAGCTCGGCGATGCCCCGCGCATCGGCCGCGACGGCGGGGCGCAGCCGGATGGCGTCAGTAGGGATCGCTCGTCTCCAGGATTTCCTGCCCCATCAGCACGCAGTCGCCCGGGATCTGCGCGTAGATGAAGTGCATGCGGTATTCGCCCTTGTAGATGTAGCCCATGACCTCGAGCACGTCGAAGCGCCCCTTGCCCTGCAGCGCCTTGACCGTGCCGACCAGCTTCGCCGTGTCGTCGACCGTCATGGTGAGGTCGGTTTCGCCGAAGTGGAAGGCCAGCAGCTTGCTGGCATGGGCGATCGCATCGCCGGCGCAGGGATGAACCGCTTCGGCCTGCGCAAGCCCCGGAAAAGCCGCCAGCACCAGCGCCGCGGCGGCGAGAACGCAATGCCGCATCATGCCGCCACCGACGGCGCGTCATGCGCCTGGGCCCGCTGGAACGCGGGGCGCTCGGCCAGGCGGTCGAGATAGGCTGATACGGCCACGGTCTCCGGCAGCTTGCCCCAGGCCTGCAGCCATTGCAGCAGCGACCCGATCAGCACGTCAGCAGCGCTGAAGCGGGCGCCCAGCAGATACGGTCCGCCCTCCTGCAACGTGGCTTCGATCCGTTGCAGCGCCGTGGCGAAACTCGGCCAGCCCAGGGCGCTGGCCGGCGCCTCGACGCTGCGCGGGAACACGGCATCGGCGAAGGCGGGTTCCAGCACCGAGGGGCAATAGCCGAGCCAGGTGGCGTAGGCCGCGCGCTCCGGCGAGCCGACCGGCGGGGCCAGCCCGGACTCGGGCACGGTGTCGGCGACATAGGCGCAGATCGCGGCACTTTCCGTCACCACCACGCCCGGCCGCCAGTCGCCGCCCGGGCCGTGATCGATCAGCGCCGGCACCTTGCCGGCCGGGTTGAGGGCGAGATAGGCGGGGTCCTTGTGCGTCGCCTTGGACAAATCATGCGCAGCGATGTCGAACGGCACCCCGGCCTCTTCCAGCAGCCACAGGATGCGGCGGGAGCGGGAGCGCGGGGCATGATGCAGGGTGAAGCGGGGCGTGGTCGTCATATCAGGCGAGCCTCGGTTGGTGACGCGGTGGCGCCGACCGGCGGCCTGATGCGGCCGGCCGCGGCCTTGCCGTCCGTCATCCGCGTCCTCCCCCCGATTCAGCGCCCCCATCCTCGGTCGAACGCACCTCTTCGGCAAGCGCCACACCGGGTCAGGGCACCTGCGCGGCCGAAGCAGCCTCCGCCGCCGCGCGGTCGGACGGGGTGACCGAGGTCAGCCGTCCCAGGCATGGCGCCAGCCAGCCGCGGATGTCGTCCATGACCGTGAACACGGCCGGCACGAACACCAGGCTGAGCACGGTGGAGGTGATCAGGCCGCCGACCACCGCCACCGCCATCGGGCCGCGGAAGCCGGAATCGGCGCCGATGCCCAGCACCGCCGGCATCATGCCGGCGAGCATCGCCATGGTGGTCATGATGATCGGCCGGGCCCGCACCAGGCAGGCCTGGACCAGCGCGGTGCGGCGGTCGAGCCCCTGGCGCCGGCCCTCGATGGCGAAATCGACCAGCAGGATCGAGTTCTTGGTGACGATGCCCATCAGCATCAGCAGGCCGATCACCGAGGACAGGTCGAGCGCAGCGCCATAGCCGAGCAGCGCCAGGATGGCGCCGATCACCGACAGCGGCAGCGCCACCAGGATGGTGACCGGCTGCAGGAAGTCGCGGAACAGCAGCACCAGCACCGCCAGCACCATCAGCACGCCGGCCAGCATCGCCTTGCCGAAGCTGGAGAACATCTCGGCCATGAATTCGGCGTCGCCGAAGGCCGGCCGCTCCACCCCCTCCTGCAGGTGGGCCAGCGACGGCAGCGCATTGATCGCGGCCAAAGCGGTACCGAGCGGCACGCCGTTGAGATCGGCGTCGACCGAGACCCGGCGACGGCGGTCGAACCGCTCGACCTCCGCATCGCCGGCGCCGAAGCCGATATCGGCGACCGAGGTCAGCGGCACGGCGCCGCGGTCGCCGGCGACACGCAGCTGGCGCAGCGATTCGATATCGGTGCGGGCCCGGCGGTCGAGCACCACCCGGATCGGCACCTGGCGGTCGCCCAGGTTGAACTTGGCCGAATTGGCGTCGGTGTCGCCGATGGTGGCGATGCGGGCCACGGTGCCGATCGCCTGGGCCGAGACGCCGAGCCGCGCCGCCTCGTCCGGCCGGGGGCGGATGCGGATCTCCGGCCGCGGCAGCGGTTCGGTCGAGCGCGCATTGGCCAGCTGCGGCAGGGCCCGCATTTCCCGCTCCAGCGCCTGGACGACGCCCGCCAGCCTGGCCGGGTCGTCGCCGGTCAGGACGATCGAGACATCCTTGCCGCCGCTGTCGCCGAGGAAGGTGAAGCGGATGTCGGGGATCGACGCCAACTCGTCCCGGGCCGAGCGCTCGAAATCCTTGCGCGTCATCTGCCGTTCGCCGCGCGGCTTCAGCACGACGAGCAGGCTGGCCTTGCTGACGTCGCCGCCCGAGGCGTTGGCATCGGCCGCCGAGGCGCCGCCGGCCGCGCCGATGGTGGTGAAGACATGGTCGACCTCCGGCCGCTGGCGCAGCTCCGCCGTGATCCGCTGCGCCACCGCCTCGGTGTCGGCCAGGGTGGCGCCGGGCGGCAATTCGACCTGCAGGTTCGAGATCTTGCTGTCGCTGACCGGCAGGAAGCCGGTCGGCAGCAGCGGCACCAGCGCCAGCGACCCGGCGAAGATCGCGCCGGCCGCGGCCAAAGTGATGCGGCGGTGATCGAGGGTCCAGCCCAGCACCGCCGCGTATCCCGCGGCCAGCCGGGACGGCGCGGCAGCGTGCGCCGCCGCCGGCTTCGGCCGCAGCATGTAGGCCGCCATCAGCGGCGTCAGCAGCCGCGCCACC
>NZ_JBYRFX010001193.1:0-6438 GCF_057815775.1 Inquilinus sp. | reverse complement strand
CAGCTGTTCCGGCACGTGCTGGTGCCGCTGCTGGCGCCGGGCATCCTGGCGGCGCTGCTGCTGGTGCTGGTGCGCACCATCGCGATGTTCGAACTGACCTTCCTGACCGCCGGCCCGACCAGCCAGACCCTGGTGGTGGCGCTGTACTACGCCGTCTTCGCCGCAGGGGTGCGGGCCGGCCAGTCGATCGACGCCATGGCGGTGATCTACATGGTCACCACGCTGCTCTGGCTGCTGATCGCGCTGCGCTTCGTCAACCCGACCCAGTTGGTCACCCGCGCCAAGCGGACCCGCGCTCCCTGACGGGCGCGCGGTCTTGCTTCACGCTGCGGCGCGGTCGGCCGGGCCGATCGGCCGGTCGCCCTTCACCGTGGTGCGGTAGAGCGTTCGCGCCAGCTCCGGCGGGCAGCCGGTGGCCAGGTGGATGGTCGCCCGGTTGTCCCAGAACACCATGTCATGCGCCTGCCAGCGATGGCGATACTGGAAGCGCGGCTGGGTCATGTGCTCGAACAGCCGGTGCAGCAGCGCGTCGCTCTCCGCCCGCTCCAGCCCGACGATGTGGGTGGTGAAGCCCTCGCTGACGAACAGCGCCTTGCGCCCCGTGGCCGGATGCACCCGCACCACCGGATGGACGACCGGCGGCACCGTCTTGGCCTGGTCCGCGGTCAGGCCCGGCCGCAGCGTGCTCTTGGCCTGCTGTGCGGCGTTGCGGGCGGTGTAATCGTGCACCGCGGTCAGGGTCTCGATCCGGGCCTTGGTCTCGTCATCCAGCGCGTCATAGGCGGCGGCCATGCTGACGAACAAGGTGTCGCCCTCGACCGCCGGCAGGGTTTGGGCATGTAGCAACGACCCCAGGCTGGGCTCCGCCTTGTAGGACAGGTCGGAATGCCAATAGCGCCCGGCATCGGCCAAGCCCAGCGGCTTGCCGTCCTCCCGCGTCTCGTTCGAGACGATCAGGATCTCCGGGTGCCCGGCCAGGTGGAAATGATGCTGGACATGGATCTCCAGCTCGCCGAAGCGGCGGCTGAAGGCGATCTGCTGCTCCGGCGTGATCCGCTGGTCGCGGAACACCACGACCGAATTCGCCTCGAACAGCGATTTGACCCGGGCGAAGGTGGCATCGTCGGGCGGTGTCGTGAGGTCGAGCCCGCTGATCTCGAGGCCGATCAGGTCGGACAGGGGATTGGTGGTGAAGGACATGGCGGCGTTTCCGTAAGCGTCGGTTTCTTGTGTGGGGGCAGTTCAGCCGTGCTGCATGCCCCAGCGCTCGACCGTGAGCCGGGACAGGGTGCGGAACAAGAGGCTTTCGACCAGAAGGCCGATCAGGATGATGGTCAGGAGGCCGGCGAAGACATTGGCCGTCTCCAGCTGGTTGCGGTTGACGTAGATGAACCAGCCCAGCCCGCCGGAGCGGGAGGAGACGCCGAACACCAGCTCAGCCGCGATCAGAGTGCGCCAGGCGAAGGCCCAGCCGATCTTCAGCCCGGCCAGGATCGCCGGGAAGGCGGCCGGCACCAGGATGCGGGCGACGTAGCTGAAGCCGCGCAGCCCCAAATTCTGCCCGACCATGGCCAGCGGTCGCGGCACGGCACGGAAGCCGGAATGGGTCGCCAGGGCCAGCGGCCAGACCACGGAATGGACGATGACGAACAGCAGGCTGGGCGTGCCCAGCCCGAACCACAGCAGCGCGATCGGCAGCAGCGCGATCGCCGGCAGCGGGTTGAACATCGCGGTCAGCGTCGACAGCAGCTCGGCGCCCAGCTTCGTGGCCGTGGCCAGCCCGGCCAGGATCGCCGCGACGACCACGCCGATGGCGTAGCCGATCACCAGCACCTGCAGCGAGGCGAAGGTGCGTAGCGGCAGCTCGCCGCTGGCGATGCCCTGGCCGAAGGCGGTGAGGGTGGCCAGGAAGCTCGGCAGCAGCAGCGGGCTGCCGACGATGCGGGCCGTGACCTCCCATATCGCAGCCAGCGCCGCCAGGATCAGCAGCCGGCGCCAGGCTCCCGCTCCGATCCAGCGGGCAGCACGGATCTCCGTCTCGACCGGGCGCAGCGGCGACCCGGCCTGGACCAGCCCATGGAAATCAACCATGCGTCGCTCCCGCTCCGGACCCGTCGCCGATCCCCTCGCCGATCTGGTCCGCTATGAGCCCGCCGATCCGCGCCTCCAGCGTGGCGAAGGCGGGGTCGCCGCGATCCGGACCGCGGCCGCCGGGCAGGTCGATCACCGCACGGATCCGGCCGGGATGCGCGGTCATCACCACGATCCGGCTGCCGACCACGATGGCCTCGTCGATCGCATGGGTGACGAAGACGGTGGTGACGCCGGTCTCCTCGCACAGCGCCAGCAGTTCCTCCTCCATGCGCCGGCGGGTCATGGCGTCCAGCGCGGCGAAGGGCTCGTCCATCAGCAGCACCGCGGGCCGCAGCACCAGGGCGCGGGCGATCGCGGCGCGCTGCTTCATGCCGCCCGACAGGGTGTGCGGGTACTGGTCGGCCACCCGGGCCAGCCCGACCCGCTGCAGCATGTCCTCGGCCAGCGCCTGGGCCTCGACCCGGCGGGTGCGGCGCGCCCAGGCCAGGGAAGCGACCAGGTTCCGCCGCACCGTCATCCAGGGCAGCAGCTGGTCGAAATCCTGCAGCACCATCATCCGGTCGGGCGATGGCCGCGACACCGGCTTGCCGTCCAGCAGCACCCGGCCCGCGCTGGGCGGCAGGAAGCCGCCGATGCTCTTCAGCAGGCTCGATTTGCCGCAGCCGGACGGGCCCAGCAGCACCAGCCTTTCGCCGCGGCGGATGTCGAGCGACACCTCCGAGACCGCGGTCACCCGCCGGCCCTCGGCGACATAGGCCAGGGAAACGCCGTCGAGCCGCAGGGCCGGCGCTTCGGCTCCAGCGCCGGGGGGAACCAGGGCGAGGGCCGGACCAAGGGCCGGGGTGGTCATCTCAGCTGCCCTGGCGGTCGTGCAGCGGCGGGAAGAACAGGTCGCGCCAATCCGTGGTGGTGGTGTCGATCTGGCCGATGCGGTGCTGGAAGTCGACAAACTTCAGGATGTTCTCGGGCGCCACGGTGTAGCGGTTGTCGGGGTCGGTGATCAGCGCCTCGACGAAGGGCTCCGGCAGCTTCGAGGATTCGGCCGCGATATACAGCTTCGCCGCCTCGGCCGGATGCGCGGTGATGAACTGGTTGGCCCGGTCCAGCGCGGTCACGATCGCCGCCACCGTCTTCGGGTTGTCGGTGTAGAACGCGCCGGTCGCGTAGACCACGTTGAAGGTGTGCGGCCCGCCCAGCACGTCGTAGCTGCTCAGCACCCGGTGGATCTTCGGGTCCTGCAACTGCTGGTTCTGAAACGGCGGCGCGCCGAAATTGGCGGTGATGTCGGACCCGCCCGACAGCAGCGCCGCGGTCGCGTCCGGATGCGCCATGCTGACGGTCAGGTCGTCCAGCTTGGTCGCCTGGTCCTCGCCGAAGGCCTGGGCCGCCGCCATCTGCAGCACCACCGCCTGGAACCCGACCTTCACCGCCGGCAGCGCGATCCGGTCCTGGTCGGTGAAGTCGGCCAGCGTCTTCACCTTCGGGTTGGTGGTGGTCAGGTAGATCGGCATCGACCCCAGCGCCGCGATCCCCTTCACGTCGATCGAGCCGCGGGTCTTGGCCCACAGCGTGATGGCCGGCGGCGCGCCGGCCGCGGCGACATCCAGGCTGCCGGACAGCAGCGCCTCGTTCATCGCGGCGCCGCCGCTGACCTGGATCCAGTCGATCTCCGGCGCCGGCAGCCCGGCCTCGGTCGCAGCCGCCTCGATCAGCTTCTGCTGCTTGGCGACGATCATCGGCAGGTAGGAGATGCCGAATTGCTGCGCGATCCGCAGGGTCGCGGTCTCGGCCTGCGCCGGGGCGGCAAGGGCGAACAATGCCGCGGCGGTGAGGAGCGGTCCGAGAAGGCGTGGCGCGCGCATGCGGGGATTCCTGGGCTGGCTGAAGTTGGACAAAGATTTGGAGGAGTCGTCGAAATATCAATCCAATAAAATTGTGTTATATGCAAAACATCGAAATGGAAATGTAATTTCGTGCCGGCGGAGGTCGACCGGGCCATCCGTCCGCCGAGATACACCGGGTTGATCCTGGTCGGCGAGGATCTTAGGACGATCGATCTTGCGGCCGACAGTGTCGCCCGGGCCGGGGCGGTGACCGGACTCGGTATCCATCATCGTGCGCCCTGATCAGAGTCGTCGCTGACTCCGTACAGCGGTCGTAAACCCGACAATAGAATCGGCGAATCGCTCTGCCGACGACACGACCGCTTCTTGGCATTGGATGCGCCAGGGACAATCCATGCCCAAATAGTTCTTGAGGCGGAACGAATCGAAGCGCATCTTTATTTGTGCGGTGCCGATGATTCGGCGATTCGGCTTCATGCGACGCACCGCCCGACGGCGCGCTCCATGGATCGGAAGGAGATCCGATGGATATCGTGACCCTGATCATCCAGCTCGTCGCAGGTGCGGTCGGCGGCAATGTTGCCGGCGCCGCCGTCAAACAGTACAGCCTCGGCACCATCGGCAACTCGATCGCCGGCATCATCGGTGGCGGCATCGGCGGCCAGATCCTGGGGGCGGTCGTCCCCAGCCTCGCCACGGCAGCCTCCAGCGGCACCCTCGATATCGGCTCGATCATCGGCCAGATCGTCGGCGGTGGCGTCGGCGGCGGCGTCCTCATGGTCATCGTCGGCATCGTCAAGCAGATGCTCGCCGGCGGCCAAAAGGCGCAGTAAGCGGATAGCGGCGTCCGGGCCATATAGGACCGGGCGCCGCAACCGGCTTTCCCCCGTCCGCGCCGCTTGCTAGAAGGGCGCCGGACGGGCCTGTAGTTCAGCGGTTAGAACCCGCCGCTCATAACGGTGTTGTCGCAGGTTCGAATCCTGCCGGGCCCACCACGCTTCGCCCTTACGGGCTTCGAGCCGCCGTTAGCGCCGGGCGTCGATGACGGCCACATATCCGGCCGATCCGTAGGCGAGCAGCGCCGCATCGGCGGTCAGCAACGGCAGGCCGAGATGGCGGGCTGTGGCCACGATTACTCGGTCGGCCGGGTCGGCGTGCAGGTCACCCGGCAGTCGGACGCTGTCGACGGCGATGGCCGGCAGCAGGGGCGCCAACCTGACGCCCGGCAGGGCCAGGGCCGCATTGATCCAGGCGCCGACGTCACGCCCCAGCGCCAGGCGGCCCTTCTGGGCCAGCATCGCGATTTCCCACGGCGTGATGGCGGCGATGGTCAACCCATCGGCACGCGCCGCCGTGTCCACTGTGCCTCGGGCGATAGGGCCGAGCCGGTCATCGTCCTGCACCGCCCAGATCAGCACATGGGTGTCAGCGACGATCAAGCGTCGGCGCTCCAATCCGCCGGATCTGTCGCTGGTTCGAAGGGATCGTCATAGCGCAGCACCGATCCACGCAGCGCGCCGACGATGCCCGGTCGTGTCAGGTCCGGGGGGATTGGAGTCAAAACGGCCACCGGCCGCCCACGCTTGGTGATCGTCACCGGCTCGCGATCGGCGGCGATCTGGTCGATGACACGTAGGCAGGAGGCCTTGAATTCGGCCGCCCCGATCGTCTTGCCATCCATGATGGTCACCTCAATTCGCCATGTGACCAGATAATATGGTCATGTTGTCTTGAGGTGCAAGACGGCCCTCAGCTCCCCCGTGCCGCCTCGTACAGGGCGATGGCGGCGGCGTTGGAGACGTTCAGGCTGCCGATCGGGCCCTGCGTCGACAGCTTGGCCAGCACGTCGCAGGTCTCGCGCGTCAGGTGGCGCAGGCCATCGCCCTCGGCGCCCAGCACCAGTGCCACCCGGTCGCCGGCCATCGCCGCCGCCAGGGTGACCTCGCCCTCCTCGGCCAGGCCGATGCGGTGAAAGCCCCACTCGCCGAGTGATTCGAGGGCGCGGGCCAGGTTCTTCACCCGGGTCAGCGGGACAAGCTCGACCGCGCCCGACGCCGCCTTGGCCAGCACCCCGGTGACCTCGGGCGTGTTGCGGTCGGTGACGATGACCGCCAGGGCGCCGAAGGCCGCGGCCGAGCGCAGGATGGCGCCGATGTTGTGCGGGTCGGTGACCTGGTCCAGCACCACCACCACGCTGCGCTCCCGCAGATCCGCCTCGCGGCCGAGATCGTCGATGTCGGGGGCATCCAGCGGCTTGACCTCGAGCGCGATGCCCTGGTGCACCGCGCCCTTGAGGAATCGGTCCATCAGCTCGCGGTCCACGACCTCCGGCGCGGGGCGCACCAACCCGGCTTCGGCCGCCTTGGCCAGCGCCTCGGACAGATTCGCCAGCCCGGCCTCGGTGCACTGCACCCGTGTGATTTCGCGCTGCGGGTTCAGCACTGCGGCGACGGCGGCGTGGACGCCGTAGAGGTAGCGGTCCGGCTCACGGGCGGGCGGC
>NZ_JBYRFX010001192.1:0-4038 GCF_057815775.1 Inquilinus sp. | reverse complement strand
TTCAGTTCTATATTTCTGATCCAACGATAAATACGGAGATGCCAACGGACTGGACAGATGAAGTCCTGCGTCGGCGCATCTTTGCCGCCGACGGCATCCTGGTGGTGGCCACGGCGCGGAATGCAGTCGTGCCGGTGCGGGTCGAACTTCATGATGTGGATCCACACGTGGCGATAGAGGCGGCCCACCACGCGGTCATCGGCAGCTTGCGAACGTCCGGCGAAATGGTCATCGCCGGCCCGACCGACTATCTTCCCGACGCCGTGCGAGTGCCGGTTCCCGCCGGAAATTTGCGGGTCCTGGTCGTCTTTACCGGGCTGGGCACGATCAGCGAAGATGGCCTTGAGGGCGAGGATCGTTATGTCGTCCATCTTTGGCCCGGCGAGAGCGACGATGTCGCTGTTCTGCGCCAGTGGAACGGCGGCTGACAATCGGATTGGCCGGGCGTAACGGATCTCGGAGACGATTGTGGGACCGCATCTGCGGAAGCTGTTGTCCATAGCTGGCGAGCCGCTTTCGGACGCTATCGGTTCGGCGGAGGCAGGGTTGCACCTCCCTGGGGCCGGATCGGACCTCGCCTTGGCGCTCGCCTTGAAGAATGGATTTTTTGCCTTCGAGTCGGCGCTCTGCGTCTTTTCCACAGGGGCGTCTCGATTGGCGCACGACCTCACAGCGTGGAATGAGCCTGCCCTGTGGAAGAATGACTATCCGTTATTCCCGCAGAACTGCCTCTGCTTCGGAGAGGACATATTCGGCATCCAGTTTTGTTTCATGGATGGGGTGATCTTCAAGTTCGACCCGGAGACGGGGGGATTCGAGCGGATCTGCGCAACAATCGAAGATTGGGCCAGACTGATTCTCGATGATTTCGACTCCATGACTGGCCACAGCCTGGCCCATGCTTGGCAGATGGCGCACGGCCCACTGGCACCGAAGCACCGCCTCGTTCCGCTGACGCCGTTCGTGTGCGGCGGCGGATTCTCGATCGCCAATCTGGCTGCCACGGAAGCGGCGAGGGGGATGAGGGCGCGTGCCGATCTGGCACGGCAAATTCACGATCTCCCCGATGGGACGCAAATCCGGTTCAAGGTCGTGCCGTAGAAGTCCCTGGGCTCCTAAGGCCGGCCTTCGCAGCCCGTGAAATGAGTGGCGCCTATCCCGTCTCCATCGTCATAGAGGTAGAGGGTAACGGGACATGACTGCCCGCCGGCCCATCTCACGGCAGCTTCGACCGAAATGCCCTCGCGCTGGTCATAAATCACGAAGTCGAGCGGCGGTGTTGGCAGGGCCTGGTCCGCGTCCACGCAGCTGTTGTCGTGCTCCGCGGCCTCGATGATGGCGTTGACCCGCCGCCAGCGGTACGGGCGCTTCCGCCGGTCGATGATGTTCCAGATCATTCAATGTTCATGCGCTGACCGCATGTCCTGTTGGCTCCCCCTTCTATCATGTCGGAGCGAATGCGGCATGAGGCCGTCGCGATGGCTCGGTCCGGTGCCGCCCCGTCACGACAGCGGCAGGCACCAGATGGCCAGGAACGGGTTTTCCCCCGCCCGCATGGCGTGGACGATGTTGGCGGGATTGTAGACCAGCCCGCCGATGCCGGGTTCGTGCCAGGGGCCGGCCTCCTGCCGCCACGATCCGCCTGACAGGGCGATGTAGAGTTCCTCGGGCGGATGGCGGTGATCGGGATAGACGGTCTCAGGCGCCATCACGGAGATGCCGATTCTTGCCGTTTTGCTCGGCAGGAGGCCGTCCGGGCCGGTGATCACTGCATCGGCATAGCGATCCGCCAGGGTAGCCGACCTGTGGCGCTCGCTCCGGTTGCTCCAGCCGAGCCGCGGCTCGATCGCTCGAAACGAGGCGGCGAGCCTGCGCAGGGCCGGCCTGGTCGCCTCAAGCTGTTCGTAACAGGTCTGGAGATGCGTGCAGGCCGGCTGCCGGGCAGGCCGCATCGCGCCGATCTCCGGCTGGCTGGCGGAAAGGCCGGCAAACACGCGCCGGTGGGCCTCGTGCTGCGGGCCGCCGTCGGGCAGGCGCACATCGATGGCGTCCTGCAGATCGCGCAGGAATGCCTTCAGATCGGAAGCGACAGTCTCCGTCATGCTTTCAACTGGCCGGGCTGGGGATCCTGCCGTCAACGTAGCACGGGCCTGACGGTTACCCCACCGCCGCCGAAGCCGCAGCCCGACCCCGGCGCGACGGTTCGGCCCGGTGCAGATGCACGGCGTAGGTATCCCAGGGCAGCCGGAGGCTCGGTGCCGGGCCGGCCGCAAGCTGGGTCAGGATCCGGCCGACCTCGCCGCGATGGTAGCCGCCATGGGTGACGACATGGGTCAGCATCTCCTGGCAGGTCACGCCGCCCGTGTCGCCATCGGTGAACGCGAAGGACACGAAGCCGGACAGCAGCTCCGGCGTCGCCGTGTCGAGATAGTCGAGATACCAGCGGTCCGAGGCTGTCACATCGGCCCGAAGATCCGCCAGATCCGGCGTCTCCGGCGTGTTGTCGGCGGCAAAGCCGTGCGCCTCGCCCGTGAGATGGGCGGCGAAGATCCGACCGACCACATGGCAGTGGTTCATCAGCCGCAAGGCGGTGTGCCGTTCCGTGCCGTGCCGGTCGGGGTCGAGCCCCGCCATGGCGCCCAGCAGCTCTTCATGGCCCCAGGCCTGATAGCGGAACAGGCTGCGCAGCAGATCCACGGCACTCATGGTGGCCGATCCCTTCCGTGACTGGTAAATGTGAGCTCGGATTCCATATTCGTCGGGAGAGGGCCGGCATGTCCACTCGCGTTCCCGGGCCCCGGGCGGCGATGCGGAAAGCGCCGCGCCAGGCGCGGTCGCGGGCGACGGTCGAGGCGATCGTGCAGGCCGGCGCTCACATTCTGGGCGCGCGGGGCTGGTCGGGATTCACCACCAATGAGGTCGCCGATGCCGCAGGCGCCAGCATCGGCTCGCTCTACCAGTATTTCCCGAACAAGCTCGCTTTGGTCGCCGCCATCCGGCGCAAGCATTTCGACGACGTGCTGGCCGTGCTGCAGCAGGCGGGGGAGAACCGGACTTCGCCGGAGCAGAGGGTCGACGGCCTGGTCGAGGGCATGATCGCCATCCACCGCCTCGACCCGGCGCTGCACCGGGTGCTGCTCGACCTGCCGGGCCCCGAGGGGGCGAACTCCGCCTATGACGCGTTCCAGGCGGAGTATCTGCGCCGCTACGGCGCGGTGGTCGCGGCCTGGCGGCACGGCCGGGATGGCCGCGCCGACGGCATCGTCGCGCAGGTGCTGTCCTCGGCGGTCGAGGGCGTGATCCACAATGCCGCCCGGAGGGGGATGCTGGCCTCGCCGGCGCTGAAGCGGGAGCTGACGAGGCTGGTCTGCCACTATCTCGACCAGGGATCTTAGGACAGGCGGCTACCGCGCGCTTCTGCCCACCATCGCGACGATGGTCTCGAACAGTTCGTCCTGCGCCTCCCTGGCCGTCAGCTCTCCGGCCGCGGCGGCGCAGGACAGGGCTTCGGCGGCGCCGAGCATCGCCCGCAGGCCGGCCGGCGCGATGGTGCCGGCGCCGGTGAAGGGGGCGAGGGCGGTCCGGCATTTCGCCATGAACGCCACGTCGCAGTCGCGCTTGATCTTCTCCAGCTCCGGCGCGCCGGCCAGCGCCGCCATCACGCCGGGGATCTCGCGGCCCTGGGCCAGCACGCAATCGACATAGCTGGACGCGATGACGGTCGCCCGGCCGGCCAGGCTCGGCGTGCTGGCGGCGAGTGCTGTGTCGATCAGCGCGTTCTCATGCGCGTCGAATTCCCGGTAGAGCGCCAGCAGCAGCCCGGCCCGCGTGCCGAAATGGTCATAGACCACGGGCTTGGTGACGCCGGACCGCTCGGCCAGGCGCCCGAGCGTCAGGGCGTCCGTGCCCTCCTCCCGGACCAGCCGCCAGGCGACGTCCATCAGCTGGCGATGCCGTTCGTCCCGCGACAGGCGGCGGCGTGGCTGCGGGGCCTGATCCCCCGGTTCGATGCTTGACATGATTATGTACCAAAAGTAA
>NZ_JBYRFX010001191.1:0-3089 GCF_057815775.1 Inquilinus sp. | reverse complement strand
CGGCGCGTCGAAGATCAGGCAGGTGGTGCTGGCATGGGCCAGGATGCGGTCGCGGCCGTCGACCAGGGTCGCGTCCGCCACCGCCGTCTGTCGGCCGGCATGGATCACCCGGCCGATGGCGCGGACCGGACCGGATTCGACCACGACGGCCCTGAGGTAGTTCACCTTGATCTCGAGCGTGGTGTAACCGCGACCGGCCGGCAGCGTCGAATGCACGGCACAGCCCATCACGGTGTCCAGCACGGTGGCGATCACGCCGCCATGCACCGACCCGATCGGATTGTAGTGCGATTCATGCGGTGCCAGGGCCAGCACCACGCGGCCGTCGCCGATCTCGGTCAGGGTGAAATCCACCAGCCGGGCGATCGGCGGCGGCGGCAGCCGGCCCGCGGCCAGGGCTTCCAGGAACTCGCGGCCGGTCATGCCGCGGGCAGTGGCCGCCAGTGCTTTCGGATCGTCCCAGCGGATGAGCCGCTCGCGGACCACCGGTTCGGTAGCATCCATCGCCCTCTCCCATCTCCTGGATCAGTATTGCATCGATACAGACAGGTCTGTAGCGTCGTCAAGTTCAGGAAATCGGGTGTGGGATGACAGGGGCTTCGACGGGACAGGCAGGTGGAACTCCGGGCGGCGTGCGCGAGACCATCCTCGCTACCGCGATGGAGCTGTTCTATCGCGAGGGCATGCGTGCCGTCGGGGTCGACACCGTCGTGGCCACCTCGGGTGTCGCCAAGACCAGCCTGTACCGCTGGTTCCCGTCGAAGGATGCCCTGATCGCTGCCGTGGTGGCGGAGCAGGACTGCCTGTTCTGGCAATGGTGGGACCGGGTCGCGGCGCGGCATCCCAGCGCGCCGCGCGACCAGCTGCGGGCGATACTGGCCGGGGTGGTGAAGCGGCTGAACCACCCAGCCTTCCGCGGCTGCCCCTTCCTGAACCTGGCGGCGGAATTTCCCGATCCTGGCCATCCCGGCCGCGTGGTCTGCCGCGACAACAAGCGCGAGCTGCGCCGCCGGCTGGCAACTCTGGCGGCGGCGATCGGCGTGCGCGAGCCGCTGCGCTTGGCCGACCAGATCGGCCTGCTGGTCAACGGCGCCAATGCCGGCTGGCAGGTGCTGGGCCAGGAGGGCGGCCAGGATGAGCTGATCGCTGCGGCGGAAGCCCTGGTCGAGGCGCAGCTGGTCGGGGTCGCAGGCGGACCATAAGGGGCCGCGCCGGGACCGGTCGGGCGGTCGTCCCCTGCCACACTGGCTCAACGTCAGACATATCGGGGGGCGGTGTTATGCGCATGGGGTTGAACCTGATCGCGGCGGCCCTGGCGGCTGTCATCTGCCTGCCGGCCTTCGCCGCCGGCCCGGCGGCCGGCCCGGCGATCGACCAGGATGGCTGGGTCGGGCTGAAGCAGACGGCGCATCTGCCGAACGGCATCGACCTGAAATTCGTGGAACTGGGCAATCCGGCCGACCCGGCGCTGATCCTGCTGCACGGCTACACCGACAACAGCCGCTCCTGGTCGCTGGCGATGCCGGATCTCGCCAACCGCTTCCACGTCTTCGCCCTCGACCAGCGCGGCCACGGCCAGTCCTCGGCGCCGGAATGCTGCTACGCCCTGGCCGACATGGCCTATGACGTGAAGCTGTTCATGGATGCGGAGAAGCTGACGAAGGCTGATGTCGTCGGCCATTCGCTCGGCAGCATCGTGACGCAGGTCTTCGCCGAGACCTGGCCCGACCGGGTCGGCAAGGTGGTGCTGGTGTCGTCGACGGATTCGGTCGGGGCCGTGAACAGCCGCAGCGGCTGGCTGTGGCAGAACGTGACCGCGCTGACAGCGCCGATCGACCCCGCCTCGCAATTCATGAAGGACTGGTACACCAACCCGAATCCGGTCGACCAGGCCTTCCTGGCGCATGAGATGCGCGAGAGCGCCGCCGTGCCGCTGCCGGTGTGGAACGGCGTGCTGCGCAGCCTTGCCTATGAAGAATTCGGCCGTGGCCTGCCCGACCTGAAGGCGCCGGTGCTGATCCTGTGGGGCAGCGCCGACGGCTTCTTCGACGCGGCGGCGCAGGACCGGCTGAAGGCGGCGCTGCCCAAGGCCCGGTTCACGACCTTTGCGGGCGCCGGACACAACATCATGTGGGAACAGCCGAAGGCGGTGGCCGATGCCATCGCCGACTTCCTGCTGCCCTGACCGGACCCGCCATTGACAAGTGCCGGCTCCGGCCGGAATATCGGTTGTGTTTCAATCTTCGATACAATTTTTGATATGAACGCTCTATCGACGCCACACGCCGCCAGCCGCGCCTGAATGGTCGCCCGGATCGCCACGGTCGCGTTCCAGGGCATCGAGGTCGCGCCGGTCGACGTCCAGGTCCAGGTGTCGGGCGGCTATCCCGGCATCACCGTGGTCGGGCTGCCGGACAAGGCGGTGGCGGAAAGCCGGGAGCGGGTGCGGGCGGCGCTGCACGCCCTCGGCCTGGCCCTGCCGCCCAAGCGCATCACCGTCAACCTCGCCCCGGCCGACATGCTGAAGGAGGGCAGCCATTTCGACCTGCCGATCGCGCTCGGCCTGCTGACCGCGCTCGACGTGCTGCCGGTGCAGGAGATCGGGCAGTACATGGCGCTGGGCGAGCTGGCGCTGGATGGGGCGCTGACCCCGGTGGCCGGTGTGCTGCCGGCGGCGCTGGGCGCGGCCGAACGCGGCCTCGGCCTGATCTGCCCGGCGGCCTCCGGGCCTGAAGCCGCCTGGGCGGCGGATGCCGAGGGCCGGATCGATGTGCTGGCGGCGCCGACGCTGCTGGCCCTGATCAACCACTTCAAGGGCACCCAGGTGCTGGCCCAGCCGCAGCCGCTGCTGGCGGCACTGGACGGGCCGGGACTCGATTTGCGCGAGGTGAAGGGGCAGGAAACGGCGAAGCGGGCGCTGGAGATCGCGGCGGCTGGAAATCACAATTTGTTGATGATCGGCCCCCCGGGCTCCGGCAAGTCGATGCTGGCGGCGCGGCTGCCCGATCTGCTGCCGCCGCTGTCGCCGGCCGAGGCGCTCGAGGTCTCGATGATCCATTCGGTGGCAGGCCTGCTTGAGGGCGGGCGGC
>NZ_JBYRFX010001190.1:0-2398 GCF_057815775.1 Inquilinus sp. | reverse complement strand
GCAGGCTGATGCAGTCGGGCAGTCCTGCAAGCTGCTGCCGCCAATAGGCGGCCTGGGCGGCGATCAGGCTGTCGGGATCGGTGTCGTTGCCAAGGAGGTCGTGCTGCCAGAGCGTGTAGTCGGCATATTGCACCGGCAGCGCCATGAATTCCGGGGCCTGTCCCTGCAGCCGTGCGGCATAGGCCAAAGCGAGGTCGCGCATCAGCGGTGCAAGGGAGGCACCGTCGGAGGCGATGTGGTGCACCAGGAGCAGCAGGACGTGGCTCTCGGCACCGAGCCGGAACAGCGTGGCGCGAACCGGGATCTCTTGTTCCAGCCGGATCGCATGGCCGGCCGCCTGCCGCAACTGATCCTGCAGCGTGCTCTCATCGGCATCGATCCGCTGCAGCATTGGCCATGCGCGAGGATCGTCGACATCGAGGATCAACTGTTGCGGAGCGTCGCCAGTATCCTGGAACAGCGTTCGCAGGCTCTCGTGCCGGGCGACGAGATCGGCCAGCGCCGCTTCCAGGGCCGCAGCGTCCAAGACGCCGTCGAGCCGCAGCGCCATGGGGATGTTGTAGGTCGGGCTGGGCCCCTCCAGGCGATGGAGGAACCACAATCGCTGTTGGGCTGAGGACAGTGGCAGGCGGTCGGGTCGTGCCTGCGCGGTAAGCGCCGGTCGGGCAGTCCCGCCCTCTCCTAGCTTTGCGGCGAGCCTTGCGACGGAGGGTGCCTCGAAGAGGGCGCGGATGGGGAGTTCGGCGCCGAGGGCGGAGCGGATGCGGCTGACGAGGCGGGTGGCAAGGATGGAATGGCCGCCGAGATCGAAGAAGCTGTCATCGATGGAGAGTGTGTCGAGGCCGAGGGTCTCGGCGAACAGGGCGGCGAGGATTTCTTCCTGCGGCGTGCGGGGCGCGCGACCAGGACCGGCAGTGAAGTCGGGCGCCGGCAAGGCCTTGCGGTCGAGCTTGCCGTTGGGGGTCAGCGGCAGGCGGTCGAGGAGGACGATGGCGGCAGGGACCATGTGGTCTGGCAGAGTCCCGGCCAGGGCCTGGCGCAAAGCGGCGGGATCGAGATTGGCCCCGACCTCTGGCACGACATAGCCGACAAGCTGCTTCAGGCCGGCCTGGTCCTGTCGCGGGATGACGGCGGCCTGGGCGACGTCGGCCAATCGCGCCAGGACGGTTTCGATCTCGGCGGGTTCGATGCGGAAGCCACGGATCTTGACCTGATGGTCGGTGCGCCCGAGGAAGTCGAGAGTGCCGTCGGGACGCCATCTTGCCAGATCGCCGGTGCGCTACATGCGCTGTCCCGGGGATCCGAAGGGACAGGCGACGAAGCGCTCTGCGGTCAGGCCGGGCCGGTTGAGATAGCCGCGCGCCAATCCTGCACCGGCGACATAGAGCTCACCCGGCACGCCGACCGGCACCGGCCGCAGCGCGTCGTCCAGGACATAGATTTGCGTGTTGCGGATGGGGCGGCCGATCGATGGGACGACGGCGCCGGCGAGCGGCTCGCCGATGGTGGCGCAGACGGTGGTCTCGGTCGGGCCATAGGCATTGATCATGCGCCGGCCGCGGGACCATGCAGCGACGAGATCCGGCGCGCAGGCCTCGCCGGCGATGATCAGGTCGGGGCCGTTGACGGGCGGCATGACGGCGAGGGCGGCGGGCGGCAGGGTCATGTGGGTGATGCCATGCCGGACGATCAGCGCGGCGAGGGCGTCGCCGGGGAGAAGCTGCTCGGATGGCGCCAGCACGAGGCAGGCGCCGGAGAGCAGGGCCATGCAGGCTTCCCAGAAGGCGGCATCGAAGCTGATGGAGGCGAATTGCAGGACACGGGCGTCGGGTGTGACGGCAAAGCGCTCGGCCTGCTCGGCGGCCAGGCTGGGGATGCCGCGATGGGTCACCACCACGCCCTTGGGGGTGCCGGTGGATCCCGAGGTGTAGATGACATAGGCCGGGTGGTGGGGCGACAGCGGTGCCACCCGGTCGGCATCGGTGGGATCGGTGCCTGGTCCGGCGAAATCCAGGCGATCGAGCCTGATGACAGGCACCCCCTCTGCCGGCAGGCCATCGCCGATGGCGATCATCGCCCTGGGTTTGGCGTCGGCGAGCATGAAGCGCAGCCGCTCTGCCGGGTAGTTGGGATCGAGCGGGAGATAGGCAGCGCCGGCCTTGAGGATGGCGAGAAGAGCAACGACCAGCTCGACCGAGCGAGGCAGGGCCAGCGCGACGCGATCTTCGGGGCCGATGCCGAGGCCGATCAGGTGATGGGCGAGGCGATTGGCGCGAGCATTGAGTTCGGCATAGCTGAGCGAGAGGCCCTCGAACACCAGCGCTGTCGCCTCAAGCGAGCGCTGCACCTGCTGCTCGAACAACTCAGGGAACGTCGCTTCGGGCAGAGGCTGAGTGGT
>NZ_JBYRFX010001189.1:0-4236 GCF_057815775.1 Inquilinus sp. | reverse complement strand
AAGAAGGCGCGCACCTGCGGCCTGGCGAAGTCGATCGCCGGCCCCCAGGGCGTGACCCTCGCCCCGTCGAAGAAGGCGCCGGCGTAGTGGCCGAGGAAGTTCCCGGCCGGGCCGAAATGGTTGTAGACGACGTCGAGCAGCACCATCAGCCCGCGCTCATGCGCGGCGTCGACCAGCTGCTTCAGCTCGTCCGGCGTGCCGTAGACCGACGCCGGGGCGAAGGGCAGCACCCCGTCATAGCCCCAGCCGCGCGACCCGACGAAATCGGCGACCGGCATCAGCTCGATCGCGGTGACGCCCAGCCGGGCAAGGTCGTCCAGGCGCCGGATGACGCCGGCGAAGCCGCCGGGCCGGCCGATGGCGCCGCAATGCAGCTCATAGACCACCGCCTCATGCCAGGGCCGGCCGCGCCAGCCTTGCGCGCGCCAGGCATAGCCCTGCGGGTCCCAGACGATCGAAGGGCCGAACGGGCCGCCTTGCTGGTGGCGCGAGGCCGGGTCGGGCACCTCGGTTCCATCCGGTAGCCGATAGCGGTAGGGCGTGCCGGCCGGCACCGCCGGCACGGTCAGGCCGAACCAGCCATCGGCCCGGCGATCCAGCGGCAGCTCGCGCTGTCCCTCGTCCAGCAGCAGCGTGACCGCATCGGCATCCGGCGCCCACAGGCGGAAACGGGTGCTGCCGTCCGGCTGCAACTCGGCGCCGAACGGCATGCCGTGCCGGGCACGGTCCATTTCCGCAGGCAAGGCTCGGGTGGTGGCCGATGGGATCACTGGGCCTGCTCCACGGTCGCGAAGGACAACACCAAGGCGGCCTTACGCATCTTTCGACGCAATCTTCGCGCCAAGATCCTCGCTGCCTTCGGGCACGCTGCCCGAACTCTCGGCCTCATCGGCCAGGATTTCGGCTTCCGCCTGGACCCAATGCTCGTCATGCCCGCCCTCGGGGCGACCCAGATTCTCCCAGATCTGATAGGCGCGCTGCCGGATCTGCTCTGAACGATCGTCGCTCATCTGTCTCTCCCGTAAGAGTATCGGAGGCGTAGGATTGATATGGTTAGGGACGCGTCTCAGGTCTCGGTTGGAAATGTTAATGTTTTGTAAAATAACAAATGATGCTATTGTTGCTGAATACCCTGTAATTCACATGCAGAGCTGACACAATTATTGTCAGGCAAAAGCCACCGCAAGACCGTTGGTCCGGCGATTTTGCCTGTCCGCCCCGGGGCGGGCGCACCGAGCCGGCTGCGCCATCCAAATTTCGGGTTCTCGGAGGGCCGTCTGAACGGCGCGTCGCGCCCGCACATCCGACCTCATCAGCGTCAATAGCAACGGCGCCTGGGAGTTCCCGCAGCGGCACAAATTTTTGCGCTTCGCTGTGATAGGAAAATAGTCTTTTCTCTCACTCGGTGAGTTGCCCATAATCCCCGCAGCGATGCCCACTTGACGCGCAGAATAGGAGATTGGTAACGTTCCCATAGGGAGGCCCGGTATCTGGTTTTCCATGATGGAGCGCACGACCCGCCGTCAGCGGGCGGCAGACTCCAGGGAGGTGCCTTTGACCGGTCAACGCGACCGCCAGCCAACGATCATCGACGTCGCCCGCCTGTCCGGCGTGTCGAAGACGACCGTGGCGCGGGTGCTGTCCGGCGTCGGCGCGGTGCATGCCGAGACCCGCAAGCGGGTGGAGGAGGCGGTCCGCCAGTCCGGCTATGAGCGCAACCACCTGGCCTTCGGCCTGCGCACCGGCCGCAGCCGCACCCTCGGCCTGGTCATCCCCGACATCTCCAACCCATTCTGGGCCGATTTGGCCCGCGGCGCACAGGACGCGGCGGAGGCGCAGAAGCGGTCGCTGCTAATCTTCAGCTCCGACTGGGATGCGGAGCGCGAGCGCCGGCACCTGCAGGCGTTGCGCCAGGCCCGGGTCGACGGCATCATCCTGAACCCCGCCACCGACGACCGCGACCTGTTGCGCCAGGCCGAGGCACCGGTGGTGATGATCGGCTCCAGCAGCGCGCGGTTCCCGGATTTCAGCAGCGTGTGCAGCGATGTCGCCCAGGGCGTGCGGCTGGCGCTGGACCATCTGGTCGCCGCCGGCCACCGCCATATCGGCCTGATCGACGGCGGCAGCCGCCGCGTCGTCCGCACCCGCTTCCGGACCGAGGCGCAGGCGCATTGGCAGCGCCACGGCTTCGGCCCGGCCACCCTGCCGATGGACGAGGGCGACTACACCGTCGAATCCGGCCAGGCGGCAACGCTGCGCCTGATCGACCGGGAAGGCGGGCGGATGACCGCGGTCTTCGCCGCCAACGACCTGATGGCGGTGGGCGCCATCCTGGCCGCCCGCGCCACCGGCCGCGCCTGCCCGCGCGAGATCTCGATCATGGGCATGGATGGGGTCGAGGCCGGGGGCTACACCGACCCCGGCCTGACCACCGTCGACAAGCCGCGCTACGACATGGGGGTGCAGGCGATGCGCCGCCTGTTGGCCGAGATCGACGGGGCGGGCGACATCGTGCACGCCATGCTGCCCTGCCGGGTGGTCGCGCGCGCCTCGGTCGCGCCGCCGGCCCACGCCCGCCGGAGGCCGGCGGGCGCGGCGGATACCTGATCAGGTGACGTCGAGGGCCTTCTTCAGGGCGCTGTCGATCGATCCTGGCTTCAGGCCTTTGTCCTTTCGGAACCTGTCGATGGCGGCAGTCGTCTTGGGGCCCATGACGCCGTCGGCCGTCACCGTGGTGAAACCGTGGGCCCGGAGCGCCAGCTGGACCTTGCGGATCTCCTCCTTGGTGGGCGGTGCGCTCTTCGCCGGCGCGGCGGGCTTCAGGATCTTGCGCACCTTCTCCAACCAGGCCTCCCGGTCGGGCTGGCCGTTGAGGCCGCCATTGACCAGGCGCGTCACCCTGGGGAAATCGCCCTCGTCGCAGGCGGCGTTCACCTTCTTCCACCGCCAGAAGCCGCAGGCGACGCGCAGCGCGTGTTCCGGCGCCGCGGCGTGGTCCGGATGGTTTTCGAGGTCGACCCCGATGGCGTCGCCGATCGCGCGATAGCCGTCGCGGCCGGTGATCTGAATGTATCCGCGGCCGCGATACCGCCAGCCGTCACCCGATTCCGGCGACCCGTTGCCCATGCGGCTGGCATAGACCTTGTTCGCCAGCGCCTCCGGATTGTTGGCGAAGGGCTCGGCCGCGGCCAGGGCGGGGAAGCGTGATGGCCAGATCTCGGTCATCCGCTTGGCGCTGTATTTGAGGTTTTCCTCGATGACGCTGAGGCCGCCGGATTCATGGGCGACCTGCGCCAGGAAGAAATGCAGCCGGTTGGGCCGATCGGCCATGTCGAACTCGGCGAACACGGTTTTGGACTGCTTGGCCAGCGCCTCCAGGATGGCCTCGCGCCCCTTGGGAAACAGCTCCTTCAAATCCTCGAGAGAAATCATCACCGGTCTCCTCAAACAATCCGCCAGCGCCGCCGCTGGACTTAAAAATCGGGATGCTGGAAACGGAATTACGGAAAATTATAGAGAATTTTAAATTAACAATTGCAAGTATAGGCTCAGTCCAGGACGACGGCAACCCACTCGGATGGAAGAGTGTCGGTGAATTGAAGTGTTGTGCGGAAAAGGATTGAGCGGACCGGCCGGTCGCGATCTATTGGATAGGACCACTATCCATCCGGGGGGATCGATCATGCGGGCTGCCGCTTTCGCCTGTGCCGTGCTTGCCTTGCTCCTGACCGCCGCGTCGGCCGTCGCGGCGCCGTCGCGCTGGTTCAGCTATGACCCGGCCAAGATCGAGCTGGCGCGGGCGAAGATCTCGGTCGGCGATCCGCTGTACCAGCCCTCCTATGTCGCGCTGCTGAAGACTGCCGACCGGGCCCTGGCTAAGGCGAATCCGTCGGTCACCGGCAAGTCGCTGACCCCGGCTTCCGGCAACAAGCACGACTATTTCAGCTTTGGCCCCTATTGGTGGCCCAACCCGAACACGCCGAACGGGCTGCCCTATATCCGCCGCGACGGCCAGACCAACCCGGACAGCAAGACCGATGCCACCGACAGCGTGCGCCTGTCCGGCTTTAGCAGCGATGTCCGCGCCCTGGCGCTGGCTTACACCTTCACCCGCGACCCGAAATACGCGGTGAAGGCGGCCGGAATGCTGCGCACCTGGTTCGTCGCGCCGGCGACGCGGATGAACCCCAACATGACCTATGCCCAGGCCATCCCCGGCATCGTCGACGGCCGCGG
>NZ_JBYRFX010001188.1:0-2228 GCF_057815775.1 Inquilinus sp. | reverse complement strand
GGCAAGCCGCTGCTGTACTATCTGCCGCTGACCATCGCCGAGAAGAAGGGCTTCTTCAAGGAAGAGGGGCTGGATGTCGAGATCAGCGACTTCGCCGGCGGCGCCAAGAGCCTGCAGGCGATGATCGGCGGGTCGACCGACGTCACCACGGGCGCCTTCGAGCACACAATCCTGATGCAGTCCAAGGGCCAGGACATCCGCGCCCTGATCGAACTCGGCCGCTTCCCCGGCATCGTGCTGGTGGTGCGCAAGTCGCTGGCCGGCGAGATCAAGACGGTCGCCGACCTCAAGGGCCGCAAGATCGGCGTCACCGCCCCCGGCTCCTCCACCAACTTCTTCGTCAACGCCCTGCTGGCCAAGGAAGGGCTGACGCCGGACGACGTGTCCTTCGTGTCGGTCGGCGGCGGCCCGAGCGCGGTCGCGGCGATGGAGCATGGCGAGATCGACGCCATGGCCAACCTCGACCCGGTGATCTCGAAGCTGCAGCAATCCGATTTGGTGACGGTGCTGGCCGATACGCGGACGGAAGAGGGCGTGAAGGCGGTGTTCGGCGGCCCGGTGCCGGCCGCGGTGCTGTACGCCAGGGAAGACTTCATCCAGGCCAATCCGGAGACGACGCAGGCGCTGGTCAACGCCTTCATGAAGTCGCTGCGCTGGCTGGCCACTGCCAAGCCGGAGGATGTCGCGGCCGTGGTGCCGGAGGAATTCCTGCTGGGCGACCGCGACCTGTACATCCAGTCGGTGAAGAACTCGCTGCCGATGTATTCCCGCGATGGGCTGATCGGGGATGAGGGGATGAAGACCGCGCTCGACATCCTGCAGCGCTTCAGCCCGGAGCTGAAGGACGCCCAGATCGACCTGTCGAAGACCATCGACCTCAGCTTCGCCAAGAAGGCGGGCCAGGCGATCAAGTAGCGGATCCGGCCCGGGACGTAACCCTCGCCCCGGGCCATCTGCACAAATCATGTGCAATTGACCGCGGCATAGCATGGTAGGATGTGACAGTACCCCCCATAGCCGCAGCCGATCGCGGCATTTTCAGTTGGGGGCGCGCGATAACAAAAAACCGGTTTTCAGGGGGGATTTTCCATGGCGATCTTCAGTGGTGATGGCAACGCCAACACCTTGTCCGGCACCGCGTCCGACGACACCATCTTCGGCCTTGGCGGCAATGACGATCTCAGCGGCCTCGCCGGCAACGACACCCTGGAGGGCGGCGTCGGCGACGACATCCTGCGCGGCGGGGCCGGGGCGGACATCCTGCGGGGCGGCGACGGCATCGACACGGCGAATTTCGACGGGGCGGCGGGCGTCTCGGTCGCCATCGGCGGGCTCGGCATCGGCGGCAACGCGGCCGGCGATATCATCACGTCAGACATCGAGAACCTGCAGGGCACGCTGAATTTCGCCGACACCCTCACCGGCTCGGCCGTGGCCAATGTGCTGTCGGGGTATGGCGGTGACGACACGCTGGTCGGCCTGGCCGGCAACGACACGCTGGACGCCGGGGCCGGCAACGACCTCCTCGATGGCGGGGCGGGCGCGGATGTGCTGAACGGCGGCGCCGGGATCGACACCATCGTCTATGTCGGCGCGCCTGTTACCGTCACCATCGGCGGCATCGGGGCCGGCGGCGACGCCCAGGGCGACACGATCGGCGCGGATATCGAGAACATCCGCGGCACCGATGGCGGCAATGATCACCTGACCGGGTCGGCGGTGGCCAACATCCTGACCGGCCTCGGCAGTGACGATCTGCTGCGCGGCCTGGCCGGGAACGACACGCTCGACGGTGGCGCCGGGATCGACTTCCTGGTCGGCGGCGCCGGGGCGGATGTGCTGATCGGCGGTGCCGGCATTGACACCGTCGACTACAGCGACTCCTCCGCCGGTGTGACCGTGAGGATCGGCGGCGGCACTGGGTCGGGCGGCGACGCCCAGGGCGACACCATCGGCGCCGATATCGAGAACATCCAGGGCTCCTCGGACTTCAACGACGTCCTGATCGGCTCGGAGGCTGCCAACACCCTGACCGGCTTCGGCGGCAATGACCTCCTGATCGGACAGGGGGGCGACGACACCCTCAATGGCGCCGGCGGCGATGACGAGCTGGAGGGCGGGGCTGGGGCGGACCATCTGAATGCCGGCACCGGGCCGGGCATCGACACGGTCAGCTACACCACCAGCCAGGCCGGGGTGACGGTGAACCTGACCACCCTCACGGCCTC
>NZ_JBYRFX010001187.1:0-1746 GCF_057815775.1 Inquilinus sp. | reverse complement strand
CGCGGAAGCGGCGGAAAGAGGCGCGGCCGGCGGAGTTGCTGGAAGCGGCCTTCGACCTGTTCGTGGAACGCGGCTTCGCCGCCACCCGGATCGACGACATCGCCGCCCGCGCCGGGGTCAGCAAGGGCACGGTCTACCTCTACTTCTCCAGCAAGCAGGCGGTGTTCGAGGCGCTGGTGCGCCAGGCGGTGCTGCCCAATGTCGAACGCCTGATCGGCGAGACGGCGCTGCCGGGGACGCCGGTGCTGGAGATTCTGCCCCGGCTGCTGCGCGCCATCATGAGCGTCGTGGTCGGATCGCCTCTGGCGCGGTTCCCGCGGCTGATCATCGCCGAGGCGCCGCAGTTTCCGGAGCTGGCGCAATTCTGGCGCGAGACAGTGATCGACCGGATGCTCGGCACTGTCTGCGGCCTGATCGAACGCGGCATCGCCGCCGGCGAGATCCGCCCGGTCGACCCGCCCGACACGGCACGGCTGCTGGTCGCGCCGCTGCTGATGGCGGTGATCTGGGGCTCCACCTTCGTGCGCGAGGGCGAGAGCTTCGATCTCGGGCTCTTCGTCGACCGCCATCTCGACATCTATCTGCGCGGCCTGGCGGTGGAGGTGCGGTCATGACGGCACGCTTTCGCATCGCCGCCATCGTGGTCGTGCTGGCTGTCATCGCCGCCGGCTGGTGGTTCGACCTGCCCGGCCGGCTCGGCTGGTACGGGACGCAAAGCGACACGCTGACCCTCTACGGCAATGTCGACATCCGCCAGGCCGAACTCGGCTTCCGCGTCTCCGGCAAGCTGGCCGAGATGGCGAAGGAGGAGGGCGAGGCGGTGACGGCGGGCACGGTGCTGGCCCGGCTGGACGACCGGCCGTTCCAGGACAGCCTGCGGGCCGCCCGCGCCACCGTCGCCGCGCGCCAGGCCGATCTCGATCGGCTGGTGGCGGGGCCGCGCGCGGCGGAGATCGCCCAGGGCCGCGCCACGGTGGCGGAGCGCCAGGCCGATCTGGAGAATGCCAGCCTGGCCTATGACCGCACCCAGCAGCTGCGGCAGGGCAACAACGCATCGCAATCCACGCTCGACCAGGACCAGGCCAACCGCGACATGGCCCAGGCGCGGCTGGATTCCGCCCACCAGGCGCTCGACCTGCTGCTGGAGGGCAACCGGGCCGAGGACATCGCCGCCGGCCGCGCCAACTTGGCCGGCGCCCAGGCCGACCTCGCCACCGCCGAGACCGCGCTGGCCGATGCGACGCTGGTGGCGCCGGCCGACGGCATCATCCTGTCGCGGGTGACCGAGCCGGGGGCGATCCTGGCGCCCAGCAGCGTCGCCTATGTGCTGTCGCTGACCAAGCCGGTCTGGATCCGCGCCTATGTCGCCGAACCCGATCTCGGCCGCATCCACCCGGGGCTGGAGGTGCAGGTGGTGACCGACACCCGGCCCGACCGCCCCTATCGCGGCCGCGTCGGCTTTGTCTCGCCGGTCGCCGAATTCACCCCGAAGACGGTGCAGACGCCGGAGCTGCGCACCGACCTCGTCTACCGCATGCGCATCATCGTCGACGACGCCGATGACGGCCTGCGCCAGGGCATGCCGGTCACCGTGCGCGTGCCGAAGGCGGGTTGAGATGGCTGGAATTGCTCAACAGCGCCCATCCTTTTCTTGTCCCCCCTCTGTTGGTGGGGTGCCGGCTTCGATCGCCATTGTGCCGTTCTTTTTCCAGTCCCCCCTCCCCTTGCGGGAGGGGGATAGGGGGA
>NZ_JBYRFX010001186.1:0-3096 GCF_057815775.1 Inquilinus sp. | reverse complement strand
TGCTGATCCTGCTGCCGCTACGCTTCGTCGGCATCGAGGGCTGGGGCGGCATCGGCGCCGGCTGGATGATGATGGCGCTGTGCGGGCCGATGCTGGTGGTGCCGATGCTGGCGGCGCTGCTGACCCGCTGGGTCTCCGCCGGCGTGCTGTGCGGCGCCGGGCTGCTGGTCACCGCCGGCGGGCTGGTGCTGCTGTCCCAGGTGCCGCCGGGCATGGCCGCCGCGGCGATGGTGCCGCCGCTGCTGGTGATCGGCCTGGGCATCAGCCTGCCCTGGGGCCTGATGGACGCGCTGGCGGTCAGCGTCGTGCCGAAGGAACGCGCCGGCATGGCCGCCGGCATCTTCAGCACCACCCGCGTCGCCGGCGAAGGCATTGCCCTGGCCGTGGTCGGCGCCATCCTGGCCGGCTTCGCCCGGACGGGGCTGGAGGCGGTGTCCGGCCCGGCCGACGCGGCGACGCTGACCCTGGCGGCGCAACGGCTGGCGATGGGCGACCTGCAGGCGGCGGCCGCCGCCCTGCCGCAGGCGGGACCGGCGCTGCTGGTCCAGGCCTATGGCAACGCCTTTCACGGGCTGCTGTTCGTGCTGGCCGCCATCACCGTGGTTTCGGCCGCCGTCGTCTTCGGCTTCCTGTCGCGCACGGTGCCGGAGCCGGACCTGATCCCGGCGGAGGTCCCTGCCGCGGAGTGAGGCGGTGTGGCCAGAGACCGTTTGGAAATGCGCTGGCGTGAGTCGGCTGGCGGTGGTCTCGAGAACCGGCGCGCAGCGGACGTTTGGGTCCGTGAGCACCGGAAGCACAGAAACCGCCGTCAGACGGCCTCGCCAGTAGCATTTACAGGCGGTCTCTCAGTGCGGCGGGTGGATCGACAGGATGTAGAGCGCGTGGATGACGCCCGGGATCCAGCCCAGGATCGTCAGGATGATATTCAGCCGCAGCTCCGACCCCGCGCCGATGTCGAGATAGACGGCGAGCGGCGGGCAGAGGAACGCCAGGATGTACAGCAGCGTGACCAAGGGCCGGGCCCGGTGGTGAAACCAGCCCTTGCCTAGGCCCATCAGCCCCGCTGGGGCAAGGCCGGTCGTGTAACCCGATGTTTCCGGCCGCTCTGGCATGCCGCTTGCTGACACCCCATCCCAGGTTCGATGGCGCGACGGGCGCGCCGGTGGGAATGGGAAGCCGCGGATGTCTCTGGTCGCTTGGGGAAGAGGGCTGCTGTGCGGCCTGGTGGTGACGGCCGGCCTGGCCGCGACGGCGCTGCCGGCCGCGGCCGACGGGCTGGACGACGTGATGGCGGCCAAGACGATCCGCATCGCCGTGCCGCAGGATTTCCCGCCCTTCGGCTCGGCCGGCGCAGACCTGCAGCCGCAGGGCTACGACATCGACATGGCCACCCTGATTGCCCAGGATTTGGGCGTGACGGTCGAGCTGGTGCCCGTGACCAGTGCAAACCGGCTGCCCTATCTGCAGACCCACAAGGTCGACCTGATCATCTCCAGCCTCGGCAAGAACGAGGAACGGGCGAAGGTGATGGATTTCTCCAGCGCCTATGCGCCGTTCTTCTCCGGCGTCTACGGCCCGGCCGATGCGGCGGTCACCAAGGTCGAGGACCTCTCGGGCAAGACCGTCGCCGTCACCCGCGGCGCGCTGGAGGACCTGGCGATCTCGAAGATCGCGCCGGCCGATGCCGATATCCAGCGCTTCGAAGACAACAACACCACGATCGCCGCCTTCCTGTCCGGCCAGACCCAGTTGATCGCCACCGGCAATGTCGTCGCCGCCGCGATCCTGGCGCGCGACCCGGATGTGAAGCCGGAGCCGAAATTCATCCTGAGCCAGTCGCCCTGCTTCATCGGGCTGAACAAGGGCGAGCCCAAGCTGCTGGCGAAGATCGACGCCATCATCGCCGCGGCGAAGCAGGATGGCCGGCTGGACGCGATCAGCCGGAAGTGGCTGGGCGCGGCCCTGCCGGGCGATCTGCCGGTCTGACCGCACAGGCCCGGACTTGACCTTCCATTTCGCCGACCTGCTCGGCTATGCAAGCCTGATCCTGCAGGGAATCGGGCTGACCATCGTGCTGACGCTGGCCGCCATCGCGGGCGGGCTGACGCTGGGCGTGTTCGGCGCGCTCGGCCGCCGCTCCCGCCGCTGGCCGGTGCGGGTCAGGGTCGGCGCCTATGTCGAGGTGATCCGCAACACCCCCTTCATCGTGCAGCTGTTCTTCGTGTTCTTCGGCCTGCCGCGGTTGGGCATCCGGCTGGGCAGCCTGGAGGCGGCGCTGCTGGCCATGATCGTCAACCTCGGCGGCTATTCCACCGAGATCGTGCGCGCCGGGCTGGACGGGGTCGGCCGCGGGCTGTGGGAGGCCGGGGCCAGCCTGGGCCTGTCGCGCTGGCGCACCTTCCGGCTGGTGATCGTGATCCCGGCCTTGGAGAAGGTGTACCCGTCGCTGGCAGGCCAGTTCGTCATCATCATGCTCGGCTCCTCCGTCGTGTCGCAGATCGCGGTGCGCGAGCTGACCTTCGCCGGCAGCTTCATCCAGTCCCGCACCTTCCTGAGCTTCGAGACCTATCTGATGGTCGGCGCCATCTACCTCGTGCTCGCCATCGCCCTGCGCCTGGCGTCGAACCGGGTGGCGCGGCGGCTGTTCCGCCACAGGCAGGCCACGGCATGACCCAGTTCACCACCTGGGACATCCTGCGCAACCTGCTGCTGGCGGCGCGCTGGACCGTGCTGCTGAGCCTGATCGCCTTCCTCGGCGGCTTCCTGGCCGGCGCCGGCATCCTGCTGCTGCGCCTGTCGGCCAAGCGCTGGGCCCAACGGCTGGCCGGGGTCTACATCCAGCTGTTCCAGGGCACGCCGCTGCTGATCCAGCTGTTCCTGTGCTTCTTCGGCCTGGCGCTGGTCGGCCTCGACCTGCCGCCGCTGGCCGCGGCCGCGGTGGCCCTGACCCTCTACGCCGCCGCCTTCCTGGCCGAGATCTGGCGCGGTGCCATCGACAGCGTGCCGCGCGGCCAGTGGGAGGCGGCGCGGGCCCTGGCGCTGAGCTGGCCGCAGCAGCTGCGGCTCGTGATCCTGCCGCAGGCGCTGCGCGTCGCC
>NZ_JBYRFX010001185.1:0-5143 GCF_057815775.1 Inquilinus sp. | reverse complement strand
AACGGCGTCACGTTGATCTCGGACATCAGGCCGTGATGGCGGCCGCGACGCCTGTGACCGCGTCCGCCGCGGCCCGACCCGCCTGTACTTGCCGACATTCCCATAAAACGACCTCAGACCTTCTGGGCGACTTTTTCATCTATTTGGCGCGACAGTATGGCGGAGAACTCGTCCGCGAACCCTTCCATGCGCACCGCCAGCTTGCCGGCGTCCGATGACAATTTGTTGTAGGCGACGACCGCCGGGATGGCGGCGAGCAGGCCGATGGCGGTGGCCAGCAGCGCCTCGGCGATACCCGGCGCCACCACGGCGAGGCTGGTGTCGGCCTGGGCGGCGATCGACTGGAACGAGTTCATGATGCCCCAGACCGTGCCGAACAGGCCGACGAAGGGCGCCGTCGAACCGACCGAGGCCAGCACGGTCATGCCACGTTCGACCCGGCCGAGCTCCCTGGTCATGGTCACCTGCATCACCCGGTCGATGCGCTGCTGCAGCCCGGCCCGCATGTTGCCCGAGGCGCTGAGGCCGCGGTCGGCGGCGATGCGCCATTCCTTCATGCCGGCGGCGAAGGTGGCGGCCATCGGGTCGGGCGGGTTGGCGCCGACCTGGTCGTACAAGTCATCGAGCGAGCCGCCGGACCAGAACGAATCCTCGAAGGCATCGGCCGCACGGTTCAGCCGCCGCACCCGGATCCATTTCTCGAAGATGATCGCCCAGCACCAGACGGATGCCGACAGCAGCAGCAGCATCACGAATTTGACGATGACGTCGGCCTGCAGGAACAAGCCCCACATGCTGAGATTGTGGATCGCGCCCTGCCCGACCACCTGGGCGGTATCGATCACCGACTGCTCCATTACCCTTCGCCCTTCCCTACGCCGCGTGCGACGCGGTCTGACCTTTGACCATGTTGAAAACGTCGCGCAGGTCGGGCGGCATCCGAGCCGCCCGGCCATCACGAGTGATGCAGGCCAATTTCAGCAGCAATGTGACGATGTCATCCCCATTGCGCCGGATCGCCTGCGACATATCGAGGCTGGCACCGCCGATCGCGGTCACCCGCGTGTCGATTTCGAGCTGGTCGTCCAGCCGCGCCGACCGGCGAAAATCGATCTCGCAGCGCCGCACGGCAAAGGCGATGCCGGTGTCGGCCAGCAGCGACCACTGCTCGAAGCCGGCCGCCCGCAGCAGCTCGGTCCGCGCCCGCTCGGCGAAGCGCAGATAGGATGCGTGGTAGACGATGCCGGACGCGTCCGTGTCTTCCCAATAGATCCGGACCGGGAAAATGTGCGGGCCGTTCACGGTTCTTCTTCCCCCAGCAGGTCGAGCTGGGAATCGGGCCGCTTCGGCACCGACAGGCCGAGCACGCGGTAGCCGCGCTCACCCAGCATGCGGCCGCGTGGCGTGCGCAGTAGCAGCCCCTGCTGCAGCAGATAGGGCTCGATCACTTCCTCGATCATGTCGCGCTGTTCGCTCAGCGCCGCGGCCAGCGTCTCGACCCCGACCGGGCCGCCGCTGTAATGGTCCGCGATCAGCCGGAGATAGCGCCGGTCCATGGCGTCGAGCCCGCCTTCATCGACATCGAGGCGCTTCAGCGCCTGGTCGGCGGCGCGGGCATCGATCTGCGTCAGCCCGGCGACGGCACCGAAATCGCGCACCCGGCGCAGCAGCCGGCCGGCGATGCGCGGCGTGCCGCGCGAGCGCTTGGCGATCTCGTGCGCCCCCTCCTCCGACAGCGGGCAGCCCAGCAGCCGGGCGCCGCGGGCGACGATCGATTCGAGTTCGGGCGTGCCGTAGAAATTCAGCCGCAGCGGGATGCCGAAGCGGTCGCGCAGCGGCGTGGTGATCAGCCCCGACCGGGTGGTGGCGCCGACCAGGGTGAAGGGCGGCAGGTCGATGCGGACCGAGCGCGCGGCCGGCCCCTCACCGATGATGAGGTCGAGCTGATAGTCCTCCATCGCGGGATAGAGGATTTCCTCCACCGCCGGGTTCAACCGGTGGATCTCGTCGATGAACAGCACGTCGCGCGGCTGCAGGTTGGTCAGGATCGCGGCAAGGTCGCCGGCGCGGGCGATCACCGGGCCGGAGGTGGCGCGGAAGCCGACGCCGAGTTCGCGCGACACGATCTGCGCCAGCGTGGTCTTGCCCAGGCCCGGCGGGCCGAACAGCAGGACATGGTCCAGCGCCTCGGCCCGGCTGCGCGCCGCGGTGACGAACACGCGGAGATTGTCGCAGACCTCGCGCTGGCCGACGAAATCCTCCAGCGTCTGCGGCCGCAGCGAGGCGTCGCCGGTGTCGTCGGTCAGGGGGTCGCCCGTGACGATGCGGTCACTCACGACGCCAGCTCACGCAGTGCGGCCGGGATCAGGGCCGAAACGGTGGCGTCGGCGCCCAGCTTGCCGCCCGCCCGGGCCACCGCGGTGAAGGCCTCGGCCCGGCCATAGCCGAGATTGACCAGGGCGGACACCGCATCGGCCGCCGCGCCGCCACCAGTCTCGGCCGACCGGACAGCGATTCCCGGCCCGCTGGGGGCGAGCCCGATGGCCGCCGGCCCCAGGGCGATGCCGCCGACTTTGTCCTTCAGTTCAGACGCGATGCGCGCGGCCAGCTTCGGCCCGACCCCGTCGGCGCGGGACAGCAGCGCCTTGTCGCCTGCAGCGATCGCGGTCGCCACCTGGTCCGGCGACAGCACCGACAGGATGGCCAGCCCGACCTTGGCGCCGACGCCCTGCACGGTGGTCAGCAGCCGGAACCAGTCGCGCTCCGCCGTGTCGGCGAAGCCGTAGAGGTGGATGTGGTCCTCGCGGACATGGGTCTCGACATGGACCGACACCGCCTCGTGCGGGCCGCCCATCAGGCCGAGGGTGCGGCGCGAGCAGAAGACGAGGTAGCCGACGCCGTTGCAGTCGATCACCGCATGGTCGGCCCCGGCGCTGTCGAGGATGCCGCGCAGCTTGGCGATCATCGCGCCCCCTGCAGCCGGATGCCGGCGATGGCGGCCGAGGTCTGGCGGTGATGCGCATGGCAGATCGCCACGGCCAGCGCGTCGGCCGCATCCGGCGTCTTGAAGGTCGTGCCGGGCAGCAGCATCCGAACCATGTGCTGGACCTGGGTCTTGTCGGCATGGCCGGCGCCGACCACGGATTTCTTGATGTGGTTGGCGCCGTATTCCGCGACGGCCAGCCCGGCCCTGGCCGGCACCAGCAGCACCACGCCGCGGGCCATGCCGAGCTTCAGGGTCGAGGTCGGGTTCTTGTTGACGAAGGTCTCCTCGACCGCCGCCTCGTCGGGCGTCCAGGTCCGGATGACCTCGACCAGCCCGTCATGCAGCTGCACCAGCCGGATCGCCAGCTCGGCCTTGTCGTCGGAATCGACGCGGCCATCGGCGACATAGCGCAGCCGGTTGCCATCGACGTCGAGCAGCCCCCAGCCGGTGTGGCGCAACCCGGGATCGAGGCCGAGGATCCTCATCGGCATGCCGCCGACGGGAGAGCATGACCAGGCATCCTCCGGCCGTCACCGGCCGTCCGTGCCCAATCCGCTCTCCACCTGCCGCGATCCATCACCCCTCCTGCCCGGCTCAGGCCGTGAGCCGTGCCATGATGTCGTCCGGAATCTCGAAATTGGCCGAGACCCGCTGCACATCGTCATTGTCATCGAGCGTGTCGAGCAGCTTCAGCAGCACCGTGCCCTGCTCCTCGTTCACCGCGACGGTGTTCAGCGGGCGCCAGACCAGCCCGCCCGTGTCAGGGGCGCCGAACTTCTGCTCAAGCGCCTCGCGCACGCCGGCATATCCCTCGATCGAGGTGGTCACGGTGTGGCTCTCGTCGTCGCTCTGCACATCGTCGGCGCCGGCTTCCAGCGCCGCTTCGAACATCGCATCGGCGCTGGCGACCTTGGCCGGGAACACCAGCTCGCCGATCCGGTTGAACATGAAGCTGACCGAGTTGGTCTCGCCGAGCGACCCGCCATGCTTGGCGAAGATCGAGCGCACTTCCGCCGCCGTGCGGTTGCGGTTGTCGGTCAGCGCCTCGACGATCACGGCGATACCGGCCGGGCCGTAGCCCTCATACCGGATCTCGACATAGTCGCTGTCGTCGCCGTCACCGGTCGCGCGCTTGATCGCCCGATCGATGTTGTCCTTCGGCATGTTCTCCTTGCGCGCGGCCTGGATGGCAGCGCGCAGGCGCGGGTTCATCGCCGGGTCGGGAAGGCCGAGCTTCGCCGAGATGGTGATTTCGCGCTGGAGCTTGGTGAAGATCTTACCCCGCTTGGCGTCCTGCGCGCCCTTGCGGTGCATGATGTTCTTGAACTGTGAATGACCGGCCATGGGGCTACGCCTGATTGACTGGGAAGACTCGCGGCGGGAGACATATGCGGCCGGCCCGGCGACGACAAGCGCCACCGCACGATCCCCCACGCCGCGTTAGCGCGAGACTATGGCCGTTTTGTGGTCTGGAGGGAAGATCCGGCGAATTTCCTGATTCGCCAGATTCCATTTAACCACAACCAGATAGACGTAGTTTCAAAGAAACAGGGTGAAATCCGATCAGGGCGTCGGATCGGCCGGTGCGAAGCTGGACGGCCAGGCCGGCGCCAGCCGCCCGCCGATGCGCAGCGGCTCGACCCGGCGTGCGAGTCCCGTCGCCTCGTCGGTCTCCAGCACCAGGCCGCAGAGCGTCGGCTGGCCCTCGGCCGGGCCCAGCCGCTCGGTCGGCAGCTTGCGCACGAAGCGGGCGATCGCCGGCTCCTTCACCATGCCGATGACGCTGTCATAGTCGCCGCACATGCCGGCATCGGTCTGGTAGGCGGTGCCGCCGCGCAGGATGTGCAGGTCGGAGGTCGGGATGTGGGTGTGGGTGCCGACCACCAGCGAGACCCGGCCGTCGAGATGGTGGCCCATCGCCATCTTCTCGCTCGACGCCTCGCCGTGGAAATCGACCACGATGGCATCGACCACCCCGGGCATCGCGGTGTCGGCCAGCAGCCGGTCGACCGCGGCGAAGGGGTCGTCGAGCGGGTCCATGAACAGCCGCGCCATGATGTTGATCACCAGCACCTGGCGGCCGCTGCCGTCCTGCAGCAGCGTCGCGCCGCGGCCCGGCGTGCCGGGCGGGAAGTTGGCCGGCCGCACCATGCGGGA
>NZ_JBYRFX010001184.1:0-3849 GCF_057815775.1 Inquilinus sp. | reverse complement strand
GCGGCGGAGGTCGCCGCCTGGCCGGAGAGCTCATACGGCCGCGGCCGCTTTCGCCGGATCCCGGCCGCCGATATAGGCCTGCCCGAGGGGGCGGTCTTTATGCTCAACACCGACACCGGCGCGGTCTTCAACGAGGATGGCATGGTCGTCAAGACGCTGACGGACCAGCCAGTGCCGCCCGACTCTCCGCCACCTGATCCCGGCCCCGGCAACACCGGGCCGCCGGCCGAGCCCACCCCAACGGCGACGGCGCCACCCGGGGGCGGCTGGGTCACAGTCGAACGCGCGCCCGAGAGCGAGCGCAACGACAACTGGCGCCGGATAAGCCTGGCCCAGCACATCTTCGGCTCCCGCTGACACCGGCGCCGAAGGCTGCCCAATGCTGCCCATTCTTCAACGTCATCGCGAGCGCAGCGACGCGATCCAGTCGTGCAGCCAGAAGCGGTGCCAGCCTGGATCACCACGCCCTTCGGGCTCGCGATGACGGTGTGGGTTGGCGAGGCCGGTTCATTCCAGGCGTAGGTTGGGCGTCTGCCGCCTAGCCGGCCGACGCCACCACCAGCGCCAGATCGTGCCACAGGCTTTCGGCGAAGCTGCGCAGCACCGTGACCTCGAAGCGGTCGGGGCCGGTGCGGCTGATCTGGGCCGTGATGTGGCCGATCATGGTCATCGCCGACCGCCCCTCCGGGAACATTGCGGGGTCGAGGTCAACGGCGGTCTGCGTCGCCAGCGCCGCGGCGGCGCCCGGGCCGGACAGGCCGATGCGGATGCGGCCATGACTCTGGTCCGACAGGAAGGCACCCGCCTGCTTCAGGCCGGCGGCCAGGGCGGCGATGGCGGCCGGCGCCAGGGCGTCGTCGCCGGCGACGCACCATTGCCGGAAGCCGGCCGGGCGGATCGAGCTGCCGGCCAGCCCCGCCTGGGCCAGGTGCCCCGCCAGGCCCGGAGTGTCGAGCGGGCCCATCACCTGCAGCAGATGGCCTTCGGGCAGGGCCTGCAGCCGGAGATCCGGCCCGCCCACGGAGGCGCCGGCGAGCAGCGTCCGGTGCTGCGGCAGATCAGGCATGGAGCTTCCTGTTCTCGGGGTCGATGAAGACGGGCGAGCAGAGGACCGCCTCCGTCACCTCGTCGCGCAGCCCGTTCCAGACGGTGACTTTCTCGCCGATCCGCTCCGGCCCGCGCTGCACCAGCGCCAGGCCGATGGTGTGGCCGAGGCTCGGCGAATAGGCGCTGGAGGTGACGTAGCCCTGGTCGTTTTCCAGCGTCGCGGCGTCGCCGGCGCGCAGGATGTGCGACCCGGTGCGGAAGCCCTTGGCCGGGTCGATCGGCTTGACCCCGACCAGGCGCGGCCGGCCGGCATCCTGCAGCCCCTCGCGCTGCAGCATGGCCCGGCCGATGAAATCCGCCTTGGTGGCGGAGACCATGCGGCCGAAGCCGAGATCCCCGGGCGTCACCGTGCCGTTGATCTCGGCATGGGTGACATGGCCCTTCTCGATCCGCATGACCCCCAGCGCCTCGGCACCATAGGCGCAGATGCCATGCGCCGCGCCGGCCAGCATCAGCGCGTCGGCGACGTGTTCGCCGTATCCGGCCGGGACCGCCAGCTCATAGGCCAGCTCGCCGGAGAAGGAGATGCGGAACAGCCGGCCCTCCAGCGCGCCGCCGAACAGGCTGACCTTGCGCGCGCTCATGAACGGGAAGGCGGCGTCGGACAGGTCGGCGTCGACCACCGCCGACAGGATGGCGCGCGCCTTCGGGCCGGCGATTGCCATCTGCGCCCATTGGTCGGTGGAGGAGGCGAAGCAGACCTCCAGCTCCGGCCACAGCGTCTGGGCGCAGAACTCCAGATGGGTCAGCACGCCGGCGGCCAGCGCCGTGGTCGTGGTCATGAAGAAATGGTCGTCATCCAGCCGGCTGGTGGTGCCGTCGTCGTAGATGAATCCGTCCTCGCGCAGCATGATGCCGTAGCGCGCCTTGCCGACCGGCAGCTTGGCGAAGGCGTTGCAGTAGACGCGGTCGAGGAAAGCCGCGGCGTCCCGGCCGAAGATCTCGATCTTGCCGAGGGTGGAGACATCGCACAGCCCGGCCTTGCTGCGGATGGTCAGCACCTCGCGGTCGACGCTCTGGCGCCAGGTCGTCTCGCCGGTGCGCGGGAACCAGGAGGAGCGGTACCACAGCCCGGTCTCGACGAAGACGGCGCCGTGCTTCTCGGCCCAGCCATGCAGCGGCGATTTGCGCGCCGGCTGGAAATGCTTGCCGCGGGCGGCGCCGGTCAGCGCGCCGAACGACACCGGGGTGTAGAACGGGCGGAAGGTCGTGGTCCCGACTTCGGCCGGGGAGACGCCGCGCGCCTCCGCCAGGATGCCGGTGGCGTTGATGTTGGACAGCTTGCCCTGGTCGGTTGCCATCCCGGTGGTGGTGTAGCGCTTGGCCAGTTCGGCGTGGCCGTAGCCTTCCCGCACGGCGAGGCCGAGATCCTTGGTGTGCACGTCGTTCTGGAAATCGACGAAGGCCTTGCCCTTGCCGCCCTTGACCGACCACAGCGGCCGGGCCGGTGCCTGGGTCTCGTCCACAGGCGGGAAGGCGGGTTCGGCCCCGTTGAGGCCGATCGCCTGCAGCGCGCGCACCGCCTTCGCCGCCCCGTCGCCGAGGCAGGAGGCCGTCTCCGCCAGGCCAGCGGCCGACCCCGCGATGGCGAGGCCGTCCTGCTGCTCCGGCGCCAGGAACGCGGCGTGCCGGTCCGACCATTGCGGCCGGGCGCCGCGATGGCAGGCGAGGTGGATCACCGGGCTCCAGCCGCCCGACATCGCCAGCGCATCCGCCTCGATCCGCTCGAAGCCGCGGGCGGTGCGGATGGTGACGTGGCTCAGCAACTGGCCGCCGCCGGCATCGGTGACCTGCCCGCCCGCCAGCACGCGGGCGCGGCCGGACCAGCCCTCGGCCGCATCGGCGCGGCTGTCGACGATGGCGGCGACCTCAAGCCCCGCCGCCTCCAGATCTGCGGCGATGCGATAGCCGGCGGCGTTGGTGGTGAAGACCACCGTGCGGTCGCCGGGTGCCACCGCTTGGCGGTTCAGATAGCTGCGCATGGCGCCGGCCATCATGATGCCGGGGGTGTCGTTGCCGCCGAACACCAGCGGCCGCTCCTCCGCCCCGGTGGCCAGCACCGCCTGTTTGGCGATGATGCGCCAGAGACGCTCGACCGGCCGGCGCGGGTCGGGCCGCGCCACATGCTTCTGCACCCGTTCGACTGCGCCGAAGACATTGTCGTCGTACCAGCCGAACACGGTGGTGCGCGGCATCGGCCGGACATTCGGCAGGCCGGCCAACTCGGCCAGGATGCCGTCGAGCGCGGTGTCCTCGATCTCGGCCAGCAAACTGCCGCCCAGCTCGAAGCCCTCATCGGCCAGGATGACGCGGGCACCGGCGCGTCCGGCCGTCAGCGCCGCGGCCAGCCCGGCCGGGCCGGCGCCGATCACCAGCAGGTCGCAATGCGCCCAGCATTTCTCGTAGCGATCGGGGTCGGCCTGATAGGTTGCCTTGCCCAGCCCGGCGGCCTTGCGGATGATCGGCTCGTACAGCTTCTCCCAGAACGCCGCCGGCCACATGAAGGTCTTGTAGTAGAAGCCGGCGCTCAGGAACGGCGACAGCAGCCCGTTCACCGCGCCGAGGTCGAAGTTCAGCGACGGCCAACGGTTCTGGCTGGTAGCCGCCAGCCCGTCATGCAGCTCGACCATGGTGGCGCGGGTGTTCGGCTCGGTCCGGCCGCCGGCGCCGACCGTCACCAGCGCATTCGGCTCGGCAGCACCCGCGGTCAGGATGCCGCGTGGCCGGTGGTACTTGAAGCTG
>NZ_JBYRFX010001183.1:0-4035 GCF_057815775.1 Inquilinus sp. | reverse complement strand
TGATCGTGGCCGCGTTGCTGATCGTCACATTGCCGGCGTCGCCGCCGGCGCCGCCATTGCCGCCGCTGCCCGCGTCACCGGTTTCACCGCTGCCGTCGCCGCCCGCGCCGCTGAAGCTCTGCGCCACGATGCCGAAGGAGCCAGCCCCCTGCGTCGCGATCGACGAAGCGCCATCCAGCCAGATCGACAGATCGCCGCCGTTGCCGCCATTGCCGCCGCCTCCACCTCCGGCCTCGCCGATCCCCGCGGCGCCGAAGCCGCCGGTGCCGCCGATGCCGCCCTCCGAGCGCACGACGATGCCGGAGGAGTTCGCGCCCTGCGTCGAGATGGCGGTGGAAGCCAGCGCCACGGTCACGCCGGCGGAGTAGCCGCCCGCACCGCCGGTGCCGCCGAAGGCACTGCCGATCGTCCCCTGGGCGTCGCCGGCGTCGCCGGCGTTGCCGCCGATGCTGGCCACGAGGATCCCCGGGGAGGTGCCGCCGCTGGTTGTCACGCTGATCGGCGAGCCAGACATGCCGACGAAGTTGATATTGGCCGTCGACTGGACGTTGCCGCCGTTCCCGCCGGCACCTCCGTCCGCCTCGCTGAAGTCGACCTCGGATCCGCCCGCGCCCCCGGTACCGCCCTGCAGCACGACGGCGACGCCCGCCGAGTCCGTGCCGGCGGTCGCGATTGGAATCGCCCCAAACTCGGCCACCACCGAGACGGCGTCCTGCGGCAGCACGACACCGCCGCCGTTGCCGCCATTGTTGTGCGCCGAGGACTGGTCCGGGTTGCAATCGGCGCCGTCCTGGCAGCCGCTGAGCGCGCCGGCGCCGCCCACGCCATACACCAGAAGGCCGGGCAGCTTGTCGCCGGTGGTGCTGACGCCCGCATTCCCACTCACCTGGATGGTGGCCCCGGCGACGGCTCCCCCATTGCCGCCGGCCTGATTGTCATCGCCACCACTCTGCGGCCCCTCGCCGCCCGACCCGCCGAAAGCCGCGGCCATGATACCGGCGCCGAGATAGGGCGCCTGCGTGGAAGGCGGCGTGCCGCTCATCGTGACGATGACGTCTCCACCCGCGTGTTTGACCGTGGCGATCCCGCTGTCGCCGCCGTTGCCGCCCGGGGAGCTCGAATTCCAGTTGCCGTTGCCGCCCTGGGACTGCGCCTGAAGGCCGTAGACGCCGTAGCTGGTGGTCCCAGCGTTCTGCCAGGTCCAGTCGACGGAGACGGGGGTGATATTCGCAATGTAGGCGTAGCCGCCATTGCCGCCGGCGCCTCCGCCGTTGCCGGGGCCGCCCGAGCTGCCGTCGCCGCCACGGGAGAAGACCTGGAGGCCGGCGAAGCCGAGCTGACCTGTGGCCGTCGCGGAGACCCATCCGCTGTAGGCCCCTCCGCTATTGTCGATCTGCGCGCCGGACGAGGAGCCACCGGCCCCGCCCGACGTTCCGGCGCCCCCCTCGTCGCTGGCCCAGATCGCCGCTCCGCTCCCGATCGTCGCGCCCGTCAGATCCAGGATGACGACCCCGCTATTGCTGATCTGGAGTCCCGAATTCGTGTTGCCGCCGGGGTTGCCTGACCCGGCGCCCTGTTGTGCCCAGATGCCGAAGGCGTATTGGGAGAAGGAGCCCGGGCTGGCGGATGCCGTGATGCTCCCCTGGTTGTTGACTATGAGGCCGTAGGTGTCGCCCGATCCGTAGGCGGAATTGCCCAGCACGGTGTCGTTGCCGTTCGTGAGCGTGACGTCGAAGGTGCCGTAGGAATTGACGACCAGATTCTGTCCGGCGGAGATGTTGGCGGGGGGCTCGCTTGTGCCCACGCCGGGCGTCGTATAATTGCCCGCGGCGATGGTGCAGGTGTAGGAGTTGTTCTGCACCCCGCAGCTCTGCTGCGCCGCGGCCTCGCCTGGAGCGACAAGCCAGGCCGCCGTGCCAAGCAATAAAGCGCGCAGTGGCGAGGGCCGGGCCCACGAGTTGACGCGAGAAACATGTAAATGCTGTGCCACGGTGCCCCCCACCTGTGTTGCCTGACCTGTCCGACCTTGCATGCTCCCCTGGGTCGCTCCGAACTCGTCCGGAGATCGAGAACCACGGGCTCGCCAAAACACCGATCCGCGAGGCAACAGCCGGCCGCGCCGTCGGCTCCCGGACGACCGGGCCCAAAAACGGGCAAATCGGATCACTCGCGAAAGTGATGACGGGCAAATCGTTTATGATTTGCCGAGCATGCAGGCCACGAGAGGCCTTAAATCTGTTGCTGGTAAAACTCTAAAAGCGATCAGTCTTGATCGCTGCCGAGGATCCGGGATGCCGCGTAAGATTTCGGGCGATCCATCCAACCAATACCCATTTCAACCTTGCCCCCTTCTTCAAAATCGAAACCGCCCGCTGTCTACACCCTTGGTCAGGACTTAAATCTTAAGCAAGCCCGCCTGGATGGGCGGGGTCGACTGAAGCCGACGCCATTGCAATTCCGGGAAAACGGCGACCGCCATGTCGGACATATAAACATATGTCGAGCCGCCAACGCTGGCAACGATATTTCATGGCCTTTGCCACTCAATTGGGAAGATTTCCTGCGTGTTGTCAGTCGTGGCCATCGGAAGCCCGGGCAACGATGTCCTTAGGCATGTCTTTCCGATAAAACTCGGGCATCGCCGGGCAATCCAGGCAGTCACGAGCGTCGTAATTAACATTTGATAATAATTTGGCCGCGTCCGGCAAAGCCGGTATGGCCCTTCGGCCAAGGCTGGAAATCCATAAATTGATCGGTGAATGACTTCAGAGTTCCTGTTGCCGCCGCGAGCATTCGGCAATCTTGCACAGTTGCAGGACCGGACCGCAGGACGACGCCCGCGGTCCGTCCATGCCCGCCGTCAGAAGTGATAGGCGAAGCGGGCGCTTGCGGTCTGGCTGAGGAAGGTGTCGCCGACATCGGCGGTGTATTCCCCCTTCAGTTCGAAGCCGCCGGTGCGGAACAACTGCAGGCCGAGATCGATCTTGCCCACCACCTCCGGCGAGTCGACGTAGTCGCTGAAGGTGCCGTCGGCCGAGGAGGCGCCGACGAAGCTGGAATGGATCGTGCGGGTGTTGTCCGGCTGATAGGCGACGCCGAGCCCGGCAAAGGCCCGCAGCGTCGTCTGGTCGTCCAGGTCCAGCCGGCCGCCGACCTCCACCATCGGCGACAGGGCGACGCTGGTCTTGCTGCTGCCGCGGACATCCAGGGCGTAGAGGTCGTCGCCCCGTTCCTTGAAGCCGGGCAGGTCGGTGTAGACCAGGTCGAGGTCGCCATAGGGCCGGATGTACCAGTCGTCGAAGGCGAACTCATAGCCGGCGCGCAGCCGCCCGCCGGCCAGGAACATGCTCGGGTCGCTCTTCACCGTCTCGCTGACGCCCGGCAGGCTGACCTGCCGGTCGGTGTGGAACGAGCCGCCGGCGAAGGCGACCGAGCCTGCGACCTGCCAAGGCCCCATGACGTGCTTCAGGGTGACGGAGCCGTCATAGGTGTCGCCATTGCCGGAGGAGGTGCGATCCATCGTCGCCCAGGTCTGGCCCGCGGCGAAGGAGGCGCCGAGGAACCAGTCGGGGGCGATGGCATGCTGGGCGCCGACGCGGTAGGTGGTGCCCGAGACGTGATAGCCCTGGGTGTCGCCGCTGGCCCATTGGTCGGTCCAGCTGCCGGTGAACCGGGCCCAGACGCAGTTGTCCTCGCCCAGCAGCACGTTCTGGTCGACGAAGACCGGGCAGCTCATGGCAGCGCCGAGGATGGTGCCGGCCGAATTGGCCAGCGCGATCGACTGCGCGTGGGTGGCCTTGCTGGAATACGCATCGAGCGCCGCCTTGTAGTCGCCGGCATCGCTGATCCGCGACAGTTCGGCGAAGCGGGTGGCGAAGGCGGTGTCGCCGTTGTTCCAGGCCCGCTCATGGTAGTGGGCGAGGGAGGCTTCGCTCTTGCTCAGGGTGACGCCGCTGGGCGAGAAGTTCGAGCGCGGCGCCAGGGTCAAGGTGTTGCCGGACTGCGCCGTGTCCCAATGGAACAGCAGCGAGTCCA
>NZ_JBYRFX010001182.1:0-5460 GCF_057815775.1 Inquilinus sp. | reverse complement strand
TATCGTCGTGACAGTTTTTCGCGCAGGAGCGTCAGCCCATGGCACGCGTCACCGTCGAGGATTGCGTCCTCAAGATCCCGAACCGCTTCGACCTGGTGCTGATGGCGGCCCAGCGGGCCCGTGACATCACGTCCGGCGCGGCGCTGACCATCGATCGCGACGACGACAAGAACCCCGTGGTGGCGCTGCGCGAGATCGCCGACGAGACCGTGCCGCTGGAAAGCCTGAGCGAGTCCCTGGTCAAGGGCCACCAGAAGCTGGCCGAGATCGACGAAGCCGATGAGGAAATCATCGAGCTGATGGCCGGTGAGGAAGAGTGGCTGCAGGCCGGCGTGGCGCCGCAGGCCGCGGTCGGCTCGGACGAGGAATCCACCTTCGGCATCGAAGTCGCTGATGACGCCGAGACCGAGGACGCCGAGGAAGAGGATGGTCGCGGCGACCTGGAAATCGGCGGCACCGAAGACGACATCTGATATGAGCGGACCGGCCCGGCATGGTGTCTGACCGCCTGTCGGGAGAATGATCGATGCGGCCGGTCCGGTCGAGTTGGCGGCATGGCAGCCGCGCGCCTGCCGAATTTGATCCACAACGCGGCGGATTTCGGTTCAACCTGTCCGGCGGGGCGTTGGTCCCCGATCCGGGAGAATGGTGCATGGGTCGCTGGCGGGGCGTGGCATGATCCGCCAATACGAGCTGGTCGAGCGGGTGAAGGCGTATGATCCTTCGGCCGACGAGGACCTGATCAACCGCGCCTACGTCTATTCGATGAAGGCCCACGGCTCGCAGAAGCGCGCCTCGGGCGACCCGTACTTCATCCACCCGATCGAGGTCGCCGGCATCCTGGCCGGCATGAAGCTCGACACCGGGTCGATCGTCACCGGCCTGCTGCACGACACGGTGGAAGACACCGGCGCGACCCTGACCGAGCTGGAATCCCTGTTCGGGCGCGAGACGGCGCAGCTGGTCGACGGCGTCACCAAGCTGTCCAAGCTGGAACTGCAGAGCGACCAGTCGAAGCAGGCGGAGAATTTCCGCAAGCTGGTGCTGGCGATGTCGAAGGACATCCGCGTGCTGCTGGTCAAGCTGGCGGACCGGCTGCACAACATGCGCACGCTCGGCGCCTTCAACAACGAGGACAAGCGCCGCCGGATCGCCCGCGAGACGCTGGAGATCTACGCCCCGCTGGCCGAGCGCATCGGCATGCACGGCATGCAGGAGGAGCTGGAGGATCTCGCCTTCGCCCAGTTGCACGCCGATGCCCGCGAAAGCATCGTCCGCCGCCTGGCCCAGCTGCGCGAGGAAGGCCAGGACATCGTCTCCAAGATCCTGACCGAGCTGCAGAAGGTGCTGGAGGAGGGTGGGGTCAAGGCGTCGGTGGTCGGCCGCGAGAAGCGCCCCTATTCGATCTGGCGCAAGATGCAGCGCAAGAACATGGCGTTCGAGCAGCTGGCCGACATCATGGCGTTCCGCATCGTGGTCGAGACCGAGGGCGACTGCTACCACGCGCTTGGCCTGATCCACAGCCGCTACGCCTCGCTGCCCGGGCGCTTCAAGGACTACATCTCGACGCCGAAGCCGAACGGCTACCGTTCGCTGCACACCGCCGTGATCGGCCCGATGCGCCAGCGCATCGAGGTGCAGATCCGCACCGGTGACATGCAGGAGATCGCCGAGCTCGGCGTTGCCGCGCACTGGGCCTACAAGCAGGACGAGCGCAACCAGGACGGCACCCAGTACCGCTGGCTGCGCGACCTGCTGGATATCGTCGAGCAGGCGCAGAAGCCTGAGGAGTTTCTCGAACACACCAAGCTGGCGCTGTTCCAGGACCAGGTCTTCTGCTTCACCCCCAAGGGCGCGGTGATCGCGCTGCCGCAGGGGGCGACGCCGGTCGACTTCGCCTATGCCGTGCATAGCCAGATCGGCGACACCTGCGTCGGCGCCCGCGTCAACGGCCGGATGGTGACGCTGCGCCACCTGCTGCAGAACGGCGACCAGGTCGAGATCATCACCTCGAAGACCTCGACGCCGTCGCCGGAATGGGAACGCTTCGTCGCCACCGGCAAGGCCCGGGCCTGCATCCGGCGCTTCATCCGCGCCCAGCAATATGACGAGCACGCCAAGCTCGGCCGCTCGATGCTGCAGGGCGTGTTCCGGCAGGAAGGCTACGACTTCTCCGACAAGGCGCTGGAAGGCGTCCTCAAGATCTTCAAGGCGGACGACGCCGACGACATCCTGGCCAATGTCGGCGCCGGGGTGCTGGCCACGCGCGACGTGTTCAATGCCGTCTTCCCCGGCCACCGCGCCCAGGTGCAGCAGGAGAAAGAGAAGGCCGGCAAGGTCGTGCCGCTCAACCGGGCGCGCAAGACCACCCAGGGTGGCGGTGCGATCCCGATCCGCGGCCTGATCCCGAACCTCGCCGTCCACTACGCCCGCTGCTGCCACCCGATCCCGGGCGACCGCATCGTCGGCATCGTCACGACCGGCAAGGGCGTGACCATCCACACCATCGACTGCGACACGCTGGAAAGCTTCTACAACGCGCCGGAGCGCTGGCTCGACGTCAGCTGGGATGCCGGCGCGGATGCGGCGGACGACCATGTCGGCCGAATCCAGGTGACGATCAGCAATGAGCCGGGCAGCCTGGGCACCTTGACCACGGTGATCGGCAAGAATGGCGGCAACATCACCAACCTGAAGATCACCAGCCGCTCGGTCGATTTCTTCGAGATCCTGATCGACATCGACGTCAAGGACGTCAAGCATCTGACCAACATCATCGCGGCGCTGCGCGCCATGCCGGTGATCAGCGCCGTCGATCGTGCCCGCAGCCGCTGAAGCCGCCATCGTGGCGGCCGCGCTGCGACCGTGTCGTCTCGTGCGCGAGATTGATTTCCCCCCGTGGTCGGACCATACAAGGGCGCCATGACCGAAAACCAAAAGTCGATCACGATGTCGAAGAAGAAGGAAGGCGGATGGGGCGAAACCATCCGCACGGTGATCTACGCCATTGCGATCGCCTTCGGCATCCGCACCATCGCGTATGAGCCGTTCAATATCCCGTCCGGGTCGATGATCCCGACGCTGCTGGTGGGCGACTACCTGTTCGTGTCGAAATTCTCCTATGGTTACAGCGCCCAGACCCTGACCTTCGGGCTGCCGCTGTTCCAGGGCCGCATCCTGGGCAGCCCGCCGAAGCGTGGCGACGTCGCCGTGTTCCGCCGGCCGCGGGACACCTCGATCGACTACGTCAAGCGCGTGATCGGCCTGCCGGGCGACCGGATCCAGGTGACCGGCGGCCGCCTGTACATCAACGGCCAGATGGTCGACCGCCGCGAGGTCGAGCCCTATGTCTCGACCAATGGCTATGGCCAGCGCGAAGTGCTGCACCAGTATATCGAGACGCTGCCGGGCGCCAACGGCGCCGCCCCGGTCGACCATCCGATCCTGGAGCGGAACGACGACGGCCCCTACGACAACACCCAGGAATATGTGGTGCCGGCCGAGCATTACTTCATGATGGGCGACAACCGCGACAACAGCGCCGACAGCCGGGTGCTCGAGGATGTCGGCTATGTCCCGGTGGAGAATTTCGTCGGCCGGGCCGAATTCCGCTGGTTCAGCCTGGAAGACGCCAGCTTCTGGCAGGTCTGGAAATGGCCGTTCGCCCTTCGCTTCAGCCGCCTGTTCACGGGGATCCACTGATCCCCGAGACAGAGACGGGCGCTATACCGGCCAGCCCTGCACCCACGGGGGCCGATCTCGACGCGCTGGCCGGTCGCCTCGGCCACGGCTTCCGTGACCCGCAGCTGCTGGTGGAGGCGCTGACGCATCCGAGCGTCAGCGGCGCGAAGCGGAAGCTGGCCCGGCACGGCTACGAAAGGCTGGAATTCCTCGGCGACCGGGTGCTTGGCCTGGTCATCGCGGAATGGCTGCTGGAGCGCTTTCCGAAAGAGGATGAGGGCGCCATCGCCAAGCGCCATGTCGCCCTGGTGCGGCGCGAGGCGCTGTTCGAGGTGGCGGTGGCGATCGGCCTCGGCCGCCATCTCACCTTGTCGCCCGGCGAGGACATCGTCGGCCGCGAGAACCCGACCATCCTGGCGGATGCCTGCGAGGCGGTGATCGGCGCGCTGTACCGCGATGGCGGGCTGGCGCCGGCCGCCGCCTTCATCCGCGGCGCCTGGGCCGGCTTCATCGACCGCCATCTGCAGCCGCCGCAGGACCCGAAATCGGGGCTGCAGCAATGGGCGCTTGCCCGCGGGCTGCCGCTGCCGCGCTATGTCGAGGTGGCGCGCGGCGGCACCGACCACCAGCCGGTCTTCGAGATCCGGGTCGAAATCGACGGTCAGCCCACGGCCAGCGCCCGTGGATCGTCCAAACGGGTGGCGGAGCGCGATGCCGCAGCCGCCCTTCTGCAAAGGCTTGAGTCATGACCGAAGCGACGCGCTGCGGCTTCGTTGCCCTGATCGGCGCCCCCAACGCCGGCAAATCGACCCTGCTCAACACCCTGGTGGGCACCAAGGTCGCCATCGTCTCGCCCAAGGTGCAGACCACGCGCAGCCGCGTGCTCGGCATCCTGACCGAAGGCCAGGCACAGGTCATTTTCGTCGACACCCCCGGCATCTTCACGCCGAAGCGCCGGCTCGACCGCGCCATGGTCGCCGCGGCCTGGGCCGGCGCCGCCGAGGGCGATTTGGTGCTGCTGCTGGTCGACGCCACGAAGAAGGGCGTGCGCGAGGAGACTCGCGGCATCATCGAGAAGCTGGCCCAGACCAAGCGCCAGGCGATCCTGATCCTGAACAAGATCGACGCGGTGCGGCGTGAGATCCTGCTGGCCCTGGCCGCGGAGCTCAACGCCTCGGGCGTCTTCACCGACACCTTCATGATCTCGGCCCTGACCGGCGACGGCGTCCAGGATCTCCGCGCCTCCCTGGCCACGCGCCTGCCGGAAGGGCCCTGGCTGTTCCCGGAGGACCAGGTCTCCGACATGCCGATGCGGCTGCTGGCGGCCGAGATCACCCGCGAGAAGCTGTTCATCCGGCTGCAGCAGGAATTGCCCTACGCCGTCGCGGTCGAGACCGAGGCCTGGGAGGAACAGACCGACGGCAGCGTCCGCATCAGCCAGGTGATCTACGTCCAGCGTCCCGGGCAGAAGGCGATCGTGCTCGGCCATGGCGGCCAGATGATCAAGGCGATCGGCACCGCCGCCCGGCTGGAGCTGGAGGAGATCACCGAACAGCGCGTGCACCTGTCGCTGTTCGTCAAGGTGCGCGAGAACTGGCTCGACGATCCCGCGCGCTACTCCACCTGGGGACTCGATTTCGACGCGTGAACGAAGCGCGATGCTCTGTTCTCGTTTCGTGCTATACAGACGGAATGACCGCAGACAGGGCATGAATTGGACTGGCGCGACGACGGCATCGTCCTGACCGTCCGGCCGCATGGCGAGACGGCGCTGATCAC
>NZ_JBYRFX010001181.1:0-1792 GCF_057815775.1 Inquilinus sp. | reverse complement strand
ACGTCGATCCGGTCAGCCTGCATCTGTCGGTCATCACGGTGATGGAGGTTGAACTCGGCATCGCTCAACTGGACCGTCGCGATCCCCACTAAGCCTCCGCTTTGCGGCTCTGGCTGCGGGATCGCGTCTTGCCGGCCTTCGCCGGCCGCATCCTGCCGATCGATACCGCGATCGCGCTGCGTTGCGCCCATCTTCACGTTCCCGATCCCAGGAGCGAGCGCGATGCTTGGATCGCGGCGACCGGCCTCGCTCACGACCTGACGATCGTCACCCGCAACAGCGCCGATTTCGCCGCGACCGGCGCGACACTGCTCAACCCATGGCGTGCGGGCAGTCCCCTTTAACGGGAAGGGTAACGGGCCCGGAGGGCTCTATTCCAGCCCCGGGATCGGCACCCCGAAGGCGGCGGCCAGCAGCACCATGTTGAGGCCGAGCACCAGGGCCGCCCCGGCCATGGCGGCGACCTGGGTCAGGGGGCCGTTGGCGAAGGCGCCCATCACGCTGCGGCGGCGGGTGAACACCACCAGCGCCACCATCGGCACCGGCAGGGCGAGCGACAGCACCACCTGGGACAGGACCAGCGCCCGGGTCGGGTCGACGCCGATCGCCACCACGACGAAGGCCGGCAGCATGGTCACCAGCCGGCGGACGATGAGCGGGATGTGCCAGCCGGTGAAGCCCTGCATCACCATCTGGCCGGCGAGGGTGCCCACCACCGAGGAGGAGATCCCGGAGGCGAGCAGCGACACCAGGAAGGCGGCCCCCGCCGCCGGCCCGAGCAGGGGGGTCAGGGTGCGGTAGGCCTGGTCGATCTCGGCCACCTCGCTGTGGCCGGCATGGAAGGCGGCGGCCGCCATGATCACCATTGCCATGTTGACGAGGCCCGCCAGCAGCAGCGCCACCACCACCTCGCGGTTCGAGAAGCGCACCAGCAGGCGCCGGTCGGAATCGTCGCGGGGGCTGCCCCGCCCCTGGGTCAGGCCCGAATGCAGGAACAGGGCGTGCGGCATCACGGTGGCGCCGATGATGCCGACCGCGATGGTCAGCGCCTGCGCATCGGGAATCCGCGGGGTGACGAGCCCCTTGGCGGCGTCCGCCCAGTCCACCGGGGCGATGGCGAGTTCGACCGCGTAGCAAAGGCCGATCGTGCCGACCATCACGCCGATCGCGATCTCCAGCGGCCGGAAGCCCTCCTGCTCCAGCAGCAGGATCGCGTAGGTGACGATCGCGGTGACCGCCATGCCGGCCATCAGCGGCATGCCGGTGAGCAGCGACAGCCCGATCGCGCCGCCCAGGAACTCGGCCAGGTCGGTGGCCATGGCGGCGACCTCGCTGATGCCCCACAGGCCGAGCCGCACCGGCAACGGCGTCGCGTCGCGGCAATGCTCCGCGAGGTTCTTGCCCGTGACGATCCCGAGCTTGGCCGAGAGCGCCTGGAACAGCATCGCGGTGATGTTGGCGAGCAGCACCACCCAGAGCAGGCCGTAGCCGTAGCGGGCGCCGGCCTGGATGTTGGTGGCGAAGTTGCCGGGATCCATGTAGGCGATCGACGCCGTCACGGCCGGGCCCACGAACAGCAGGAACCGGCCGCGTCCCCCCGGCCGCCCGTCGAGGGTGTCGCGGATGGCCTGCTCCGTGCGCCGGCTCATCCTGCCGAGCGCAGGACCCGCCGGTGCCGTTCCCTCGGGTGCGCGTCCCTCGGGCATCTGCCCCCCCGGGACCGTCGCCGCATCCGGCGTTGCCATGCCTCACCCTTTTCTCAAAGATATAGCTTGGGCTATATTCAAGGGAT
>NZ_JBYRFX010001180.1:0-5444 GCF_057815775.1 Inquilinus sp. | reverse complement strand
GGACCCGCTCGACGTCGCGGCCACGCGCTCGGCGGTGATGGACAACCTGACCCTGGTCTACGATCCCGAACTGCCGGTCAACATCGTCGAGCTCGGGCTGATCTACCGGGTCGAGGTGTCGCCGCAGGGTCAGGTCGACATCGACATGACCCTGACCGCGCCGAACTGCCCGGTCGCCGGATCGATGCCGGTGATGGTGGAGCGGGGGGCGCTGTCGGTCCCCGGCGTCACCGGGGCCAAGGTGAACCTGACCTGGGACCCGCCCTGGTCGATCGAACGCGCCAGCGAGGATGCCCGGCTGGCGCTGGGCATGTGACGAAAGATCGCCCGGCCAAAAGCCGCGCGATCCTGGGATGCTGCCGCAAACCGTTGAAGTCCTTCCCCGATCGGCCCATCTTGGGGATTGAGGATACGAGGTGAACACCATGCGCGCCCTGCCACCGCCGATCTCGCTGACCGACCGCGCCGCCGACCGCGTGCGCGAGCTGATCGAGAAGTCGACCAAGCCGATCCTCGGCCTGCGCGTCGGGGTCAAGGCGCGCGGCTGCTCCGGCCTCAGCTACTTCATGGAATACGCCGAGGAGCGGAAGAAGTTCGAGGACGTGGTCGAGAGCAAGGGCGTCACCGTCCTGATCGACCCGTCGGCGATCATGTTCCTGCTCGGCACCGAGATGGACTGGGTGCAGGAAGAGTTCGACGCCCGTTTCGTGTTCAACAACCCGAATGAGGTCGATCGCTGCGGTTGCGGCGAGAGCTTCCGGGTTGCCCAGCCGGAGGGTAAGGAACCGGCGCCCGCCGGCGCCTGACGCCGACTCCGGCCCGCCGCCATGGCCCATACCGGCGGCGCGCCGGATCTGACCCCGCGAACCCTTCGCCGCCTGCTGTCGCCGCCGCGTTTGCGGCGGCTGGTGCGTTTCGCGGTCGGCGGCATCCTGGTCGGCTGCATGGCGGTCGCCTTCGCCCGCGCGGCGGACTGGGCGCAGCAGCTGTTCTTCTGGATGACCGCCGGCCGCCTCTGGCTGGCCCCGATTCTCGGCGTCGTTGGCTTCGGCGTCTCCGCTTTGGCCGCCGCGCGCCTGTTTCCGGCGGCGCCGGGCAGCGGCATCCCACAATGCATCGCCGCGATGCGCCGGCCACTGGAGCTGGTGCCGAGCCAGCTCAACATCCGCACCGGCATCGGCAAGATCGTGCTCTGCCTGTTCGGCCTGGCCTGCGGCGCCTCGATCGGGCGTGAGGGGCCGACCGTGCAGGTCGGCGCCGTGATCCTGGCCAGCCTGACGCCGCACGCCACCCCGGCTCGGCTTCGGCGGGTGATCACCGCCGGCGGGGCTGCCGGGCTGGCCGGCGCCTTCAACACGCCGCTTGCCGGCATCGTCTTCGCGCTGGAGGAGTTGGTCGGCGGCTTCGACATCCGCAACCGCATGGCGGTGCTGACGGCGATCTTCCTGTCCTCCGCCGTCGCCATCGCCGTGCTCGGCGACTACACTTATTTCGGTCGCCATCCGCTGGACTTCACGGCGCGGGCGATCCCGGTCTTCATCCTGGTCGCCTTCCTGGCCGGTCTGCTCGGCGGCGTGTTCGGCCGCTGCGTCCTAGCCCTGTCCCGGCTGCTGCCGCGGTTGTTCGGCCGGTTCGGCGGCTGGTCGGTCCTGGTCGCGGCTGGCAGTTGCGGGCTGATCGCCGGGCTGATCGGGCTGGCCACCAGCGGGGCCACCTTCGGCACCGGCTACGAGCCGACGCGGCTGGCGCTGGAGGGGACGCAGGCTTTGTCCTGGTGGTTCTTCCCGGCCAAGTTCGCGGCCACCGCCCTGGCATCCTCCGCCGGCATCCCCGGTGGCCTGTTTGCCCCGTCGCTGTCGGTCGGTGCCGGCTTCGGCGCGATCTTCGCGCCCCTGGTCGATCCGTCGCTGGTGCCGTCGCTGATGCTGGTGGGCATGGCGGCCTATCTGACCGGCGTGACCCATTCCCCGGTGACCGCCCTGGTGCTGCTGGCAGAGATGACCGGCGAGTCTCGTGGGCTGGCGATCCTGATTCCTTCGGTCGGCCTGGCTTGGTTTGGGTCGCGGCTGGTGCTGCGCCAGGGGCTGTATCATTTGCTGGCTGAACGAGTTCTTGCACGCGCCGGCTGGAATCCTTCGGCCACTCCCTGATATCGTCGGCCCACAAAGAAAAAAGTCCTTTGGGGGTTCAGGTGAAATATGTCGTTCCGGCGCTGGCCGTGCTGCTGCTCGCAGGCTGCGCCCAAAAACCAAGCGAGCCTCCCGTCGCCTTGACCCAGACCGTGAAGGTGAATGGCCTGGACATCGGCGTGACCAGGCTGGCCGCCTCCAGCTGGGGGGCCTGGCTGATAGGGCCCAGTCTGATCGTGCCGTCGCGGTCGAAGGTCCGCACCGCCGAACGCAAGGCGGTCGAGCAGCTGTCGGCCTGCAAGGTCACCGGCGCCACGCCGCGCGACAACCCCCTGCGGTCGGAGTATGTCGAGTTGGCGGTGAACTGCTGAGAGCAGCCCTGAAAGACCCGACCGGCTGTCCCGTCAGCCGGTCGGCAGCCGCAACTCGTAGCGCTCGGTCCAGCGGCTGCGGTCGTCGGGCGGCTCGCCGGATCCGCCGAACACCTCGATCGCCTCGGTGATCTGGTCGTTGCGCAGGCGATAGATCGAGATGGCGTGGACGACGTCCTCGCCATTGGTGATCAGGACGCGGGAGACCGCGCGTTCGCCGGCCTGGATCAGCTCCTGCAGATGGCAGCGCCACCGGCCGGGTGCGTGGGCGTTCAGGGCGATGAAGGCGTCGGCGCCGCGGATGCGCTCGCTGGTCTGCGGCCAGTCGGCAACGAAATCATCGGCCAGCAGGCCGAGAGCCTGGGCCCAGTTGCGGGTGTCGAAAGCACGCCATAGGGCGGCGACAATATGGTCGTCCATGGCATTTCGATAAATTTGTTCCTATTTTGTTCATTATGCCCATGCAAGACCTGCATGTCGAGCGCTCTGATATAAACTTTAAAATATTGTATTAATCTCAAAATTTGACATCCAGATCGGACAAAAATAGCATGCCCACCCGATGAAATTGACGGGCGGGATGAGTGAATCCGGCCGGCTGACAAGGATCTCCTCATGCTTGCTGTGTCGCGCCGCGCCCTGCTGGCCGCCTCTGTGGTTCTCGCCGCGTTCAGCCCGGTTGCGGCCCGGGCGGCCGATGTCGTCACCGGCATCACCATCGACTGGGCCTATTACAACCCGGTCAGCCTGGTGCTGAAGGACAAGGGCTGGCTGGAGGAGGCGCTGAAGCCGCAGGGCGTCTCGGTGACCTGGGTGCAAAGCGCCGGCAGCAACAAGGCGATCGAATTCCTGAACTCCGGCAGCGTGCAGTTCGGCTCCGCCGCCGGCGCCGCGGCGCTGCTGGCACGGATCAACGGCAGCCCGATCAAGGCGGTCTACGCCTTCTCCAAGCCGGAATGGACGGCGCTGGTCACCAATGGCGACAGCCCGATCCAGTCGGTCGAGGATCTGAAGGGCAAGCGCGTTGCCGTCACCCGCGGCACCGATCCCTACATCTTCCTGCTGCGCGCTTTGGCCGATCACGGCCTGACCGAACAGGACATCGAGGTGGTGCTGCTGCAGCATGCCGATGGCCGCAACGCGCTGATCGCGCATCAGGTCGACGCCTGGGCCGGGCTCGACCCGATGATGGCGCAGGCGGAGCTGGAGCAGGGGGCGCGGCTATTCTACCGAAAGCCCGACCTCAACACCTATGGCCTGCTCAACGTGAACGAACAGTTCGCCGCCGACCATCCGGAGATCGTCGAGGCGGTGATCCGCGCCTATGAGCGGGCGCGGCGCTATTCGGCCGAGCATCCGGACGAGCTCCGTGCCGCCCTGGTCGATGCTGCCGGCCTGACCGACGCGGCGGCGGCGAAGCAGCTGGAGCGCACCGACCTGTCCAATCCCGCGATCGACGCACCGAAGCGCGACACCATCCTCAATGCCGGGCTGGCGCTGCAGAAGGCCGGAGTGATCGACGCCTCGGTCGATGTCGCGGCCACCGTCGACGCGCTGCTCGACGCCCGGTTCAAGACCGCGCTGGCGAACTAGCCGATGGTCAGCCTCGACCCCGCGGCGATCGACACCACCACGACCGAGGCTAGGCGGCCCCGGCCGGTGAGTGGCGCGATCGGCACCCTGGTGGTCGGGCTGATCCTGCCGGTCGGGCTGGCCCTGGCCTGGGAGATCCTGGCGACGCTCGGCCTGGTCTCGACCCGGCTGCTGCCCCCGCCGTCGCAGATCCTGCGCACGCTGGGTGACCTCGCCTGGCGCGGGGTGCTGCTGGACCATGTGCTGGTCACCCTCGGCCGCGTCGCCGCCGGCTTCGTGCTCGGTGCCGCCATCGCCACCGTGCTGGGCGCCGCGACCGGGGTCTGGCCGCTGGCCCGAAGGCTGCTGGACCCGACGATCCAGGCGCTGCGCAGCATCCCGTCGATCGCCTGGACCCCGCTGTTCATCCTGTGGTTCGGCATCTTCGAGACGCCGAAGGTGATGCTGATCGCGGTCGGCGTGTTCTTCCCGGTCTACCTGACCCTGGCCGGCGCCATCGCCTCGGTCGACCGCAAGCTGGTCGAGGTCGGGCGGATCTACCGCTTCGGCACGTGGGAGCTGGTGCGCCGCATCCTGCTGCCGGCGGCGCTGCCGACTTACATCACCGGCCTGCGCGGCGGGCTCGGCCTCGGCTGGATGTTCGTGGTGGCGGCGGAGTTCATGGGCGCCAGCAAGGGTCTCGGCTACCTGCTGGTCGATGGCCAGATGACCGGGCGGCCGGCGATCATCCTGGCCGCGATCCTGCTGTTCGCCGTGATCGGCAAGCTCAGCGACCTCGCGCTCGCGGCGGTCGGCGCCCGGCTGGTCCGCTGGCAGGACGGCTTCCGGCCGGAAGGGACCTGACCATGTTGTCGTTGGTCGGCGTCGCCAAGCGCTATCCGAACGGCCTCGCTGCCCTGGCCGGTATCGATCTGACGGTCGAGGCCGGTGCCATCGTCGCCGTGGTCGGCGCCAGCGGCTGCGGCAAGAGCACGCTGCTGCGGCTGGTCGCCGGGCTGGACCGGGCCACATCAGGCACGGTTTCGGTCGCCGGCCATCCGGTCGACGGGCCGGGCGAGGATGTCGGCGTTGTGTTCCAGGAGCCGCGGCTGATGCCGTGGCTGACGGTCGAGGCCAATGTCCGCTTCGGCCTCGGCCGGCTGCCGAAGGCCGAGGCGGCGCGGCTGGCGGCGGAGGCGATCGCCCGGGTCGGCCTGGCCGGATTCGCCGGCGCCTGGCCGCGCCAGCTGTCGGGCGGCATGGCCCAGCGCGTCGCCATCGCCCGCGCCCTGGTGGCGAAGCCGAAGGTGCTGCTGCTGGACGAACCGTTCAGCGCGCTCGACACCTTCACCCGGCGCGACCTGCACCAGCA
>NZ_JBYRFX010001179.1:0-1587 GCF_057815775.1 Inquilinus sp. | reverse complement strand
GACGCGCAACCAGGTCGACGAGGTCTGGATGGCCGCGCTGGACTACGGCAAGCGGTTCCGGCCGCGCGACCCGTCCGAACGTTCGGCAGCCGAACGCCGCGAGGGCTATGGCTACCAATGGTGGATGACGCCGCATGGCGGCTATCGCGCCTCCGGCCTCCACGGCCAGCAATGCGTGGTGCTGCCGGAGCAGGATGCGGTGATCGTGTTCACGGCCGCGATCCGCAGCGGCGACCGGCGCCTGTTCCCGGCCGTGTGGGCCCATCTGCTGCCGGCGCTCGGGGCCGTCGGGCCGGAGGCGGAGCGGGTGCAGCCGGTGCTGGCCGACCGGTTGGCCGGACTGGCGCTGCCGGAGATCGAAGGGTCCGCGCAGTCGCCGGTCGCAGCAACAGTCGACGGCCAGGATTTCGTGTTCGAGCCGAATGAGGACGGCGTGTCCGGAATCTCGCTGGCCTTCAGCGCGGAGCGCTGCATCTTCACCCTGACCGACCATCGCGGCACCCACCGGATCGAGGCCGGGCTGGGCCATGCGGTGGAAGGCGACACCACGATGACCGGCAACCTGCTGCATCACGAATACCAGCCGGAATCGCTGCGGGTGGTCGCCCGCGGCGCCTGGCAGGATGAGCATCGCTTCGCCATGCGCTGGCGCTTCGTCGAGACCGCATTCTGTGACACGGTGACCGTGACCTTCGGCGACGGCGAAATCCGGCTGGACCGCCGGGTCAACACCAATGCCGGGCCGCTGGAGCGGCCGACGCTGCTGGGGCGGGCAGCGTGAGACCGGAGGGATCGTTGTGACCGGGACGAAGACCATCCTTGCCTTCGGCGACAGCCTGACCTGGGGCGCGGACCCGGAAACCGGGGGCCGCCATCGCCATGAGGATCGCTGGCCCAGCGTGCTCGAGGCCGGGCTGGGCGGATCGGCCCGGGTGATCGCCGAAGGCCTCGGCGGGCGGACCACCGTGTTCGACGATCACGCCGCCGCGGCCGAGCGGAACGGCGCGCGCGCCTTGCCGATGCTGCTGGGCAGCCACTACCCGCTCGACCTGCTGATCATCATGCTCGGCGCCAACGATCTGAAGCCGCATGTCTGCGGCAGCGCCATCGGCGCCGGTTCGGGGATTGAGCGGCTGGTCGAGATCGCGCAGACATATCCCTATGGCGGCGGCGCCACAGCCCCTCAGGTGCTGATCGTCGCGCCGCCGCTGTTCGGGCCGACCCGGACCGGGGACCGCCAGCCGGTCGGCGGCCGCAGCATCGCAGAATCGGAAAAGCTGGCGGCGCGCTACCAGGACGCCGCGGCGTATCGCGGCTGTGCCTTCTTCGATGCGTCGCGGGTGGCAGTGGCCTCGCCGATCGACGGCGTGCACCTGGATGCCGCGAACACCCGCGCCATCGGCGTGGCATTGGTTCCGGTCGTCGCGGGTCTGCTCGGAATCCCGTCTCGGTAAGCGTGCCCCCGGAACGCCGAAAGCCCCCGTCATGTGACGGGGGCTTTTGGAAGTCTTGGTTGCGGGGACAGGATTTGAACCTGTGACCTTCAGGTTATGAGCCTGACGAGCTACCGGGCTGCTCCACCCCGCG
>NZ_JBYRFX010001178.1:0-19406 GCF_057815775.1 Inquilinus sp. | reverse complement strand
GAGATGGATGATATCGAAGATCTCGGCTCGGCCGAGCCGGGCGTCGTCCCACGGGAAGTCCGTGGGGAACTCCGACGTCGTCGGATAGGCGGTGAGCCCGATCAGCACCTGCTGGTACCGCCGGCGGAGCTCCGCTTCGGGAAGCGCTATCGCTTCATCCAGCGGCAGCCGCGGCTGCTCCCCATTGTCGCTCGAACCCAGCGCGGCCAGGTGGGCACGCACCTGGTCGATGTGCACCCCCTCTGGAAACTCGAGTTCGTCCGACCAGGTCCAGCCCCGATAGTCGATGGCGTAGACATGGGCCAGGAGGTCCTCAGGGATCGGGCAGGTCGGCAGCGTCGCCCAATTCGGCCGCCGCCGGTCGGCATAGGCCTGGTGAACCAGATCCATCAACACGGTGATCGGTTGAGTCCGCGGGTCGTAGCGGCCGAGGACCTCGCCGCTCTCTTCCTCGAAGATTTCGACGTGGCCGGGCGCGTAGGCCCGGCCCTCGCAGAAATCAGGCTGGTCCAAGGGGATGGCCAGGATCGGCCAGGCGACCATCGTCAGGCTGCCTTCCGGCTGATCTGTGCAGCGGCGGCCGTCGCCAATCGTTGATCCAATTCGATCACGAGATCCGCCCACGGTCCCGGCTCGAATTCCGCCGCTCCGGTCACCGCGATGCGTCCCTCCGGATCGCCGCAGCGGAGCTCGACGCGTAGCGCCATCACCTGCTCGCCGTCCACGTCCAAGGAGAGGTAGCCTTCGCCGTCGATCTTTACTTCGGTGATGCCGTCGGCATTCGTGCTGGTGAAGGCCCGAACATCGAGAGGTACAGCGAGAAGCTCTGGCCGTTGCAGCCCCAGCTTGCCCGCCAACGATTCCCGTCACCGCTCCTGGGGCCAGGCCCCCGGAAGCGGGTGCTCACCGGCATGGTCTTGAGAGCGGGCGACTTGCACTTCACGAGCCGCATGATGTCGCAGGCGGCCTGGCTGGCGGGGCTCGAGGCCGCCAACTCGGCGGCTCGGCGAAATTCAGCCCGAACCTGTTCGGGATCGAACTCGGCCTCGTCGGCCTTCGGATTGGTGCCCATATGCATGTTCATCGATACCTCCATGGTGGCCGCCGAGGCGGGCTCTAGCGGCAATGAGGAGAACGAGTACAAAGATAGAACAAATCAGCTTGCTGTCGAGTCGATTCATAAAATGCTATCGATTGGTGCTCGCGGCGTGGCAGGCCACAAGATGTGGGGCTACCCTTGATGGGTCAGGGCCGCGGTCCGAACAGGTCCGGCTCGGGATCTGGCTGCAATTCCTCGACACCCCTAGGCGGGCGCTTGGATTTGGCGGGCCAGCGAATCATCCCCTTGGACGGGAAGGGGCGCAGCAGCGCCTGCACCTCCTGCAGCGGCATCTCGACCTCGCCGAACCAGAACGGCAACTGGTCGATGGTCAGAATCGCTGGCATGCGGTCATGGATCTGGCCGACCAGGTCGTTGGCCTCGGTCGTGATGGTGGCGAAGGTCCGGATCCAATTCTCGGTGCCGGGCACGCGCCAGGCGTCCCAGATGCCGGCGACGAACAGATCGGACTCGTCGGAATTGCCGAAGGCGAACTCCCGCCACTTGGGCTCCCCGATGGTGCGGCGCTGGGTAAAGAGGTGGGTCGAAATGATGCAGCGCCGCCTGGCGAAGGACTTCGCGAACGTTGGCAGTTCGGCCACTGTCTCGGCCCGGGCGTGGAGATGAGGGCTCGCCTGATCCGGCGCCCAGTTGGGGATCAGTCCCCACTTCAGCAGGTCGAACTGCCGGCGCCTGGTCTCCGGATTCCGGCGGACGACGATGATCTCGGCGCCGGCCACCATCTCGCCAGGCTTGTGGCCGTTGGCGCGGGCGCGCTGCTCCTGCTGCCGCATCAGCTCGGCGATACGCTCCGATGTCGTGCTCTCGGATGAAGCCATGACGATCCACGTAGGCTGAGACGTCAGATTGTCACCGATCGTTAGATCTTCGGAAGCGGCAAGGATCGAGGGGCGGGAATTTCTTCCGACGACAATCCGGCCAACGTCAGGAATCATGGTCTCTAGACATCGATCTTCCCCAGAGACGTCCAGAAGCACAAAACAGGGCTGTTGCTCGACCAAGGTCTTGATTATATTTAACCGACATCGCCCGTGACCTTCAATACTGCGAACTCGCGAATTTATTGGAGTGATTTAATGAGCGATGTCAGCTCAGCGCCTTTCATCGCCGGCAGATCCGTCTGCGCGACACTGATCGCCCAGGTCTATGGCGCCCTGAGCAGAAGCATCGGCAGGGAGCGTGGATCGCAGGCTCTCAAAAGTCTGGCTTAGTTCGGGGCGGCCGAAGTGGGTCAAATCCAGGCATAGCTAATATATCTCGGCAGCTGACATTCCTGGCGATCCATGGCCCTTCATTCACGTCCAACGGCCGCCAGATTCATGCCACTGTCATCGCAATTGCATGACAGGCTCTCTGATTTTGGCCTGCCAATTGGGGCGGGATCCGAGATGGACATGCTACACGGTTGGGCCGTATATGTTATAAACTTGGTACAAAGAAGCATGTCGCCCGCTGATTTATTAGACAGATTTGGATATTCGACCGCCATACTGTAGGACTTCAAAACATCGAAACATTTGACAGCGGCAACATAAGAAGGCTGTGCAACCGCATTGCCGCGGCTGCGTACGCAATGATGCTGGGGTTTGCGGTCATGGCAGCGCCTCTGGTCCTGACGGGGTGCAACGACGATTCAAAGGACAAACAGATCCGGCAGGCCGAGGCGGAGGCTGACGCCGCCCGGTCGCGAATCGCGGAGCTGGAAACTGCGCTGAGCGACGATAAGGTGGCCAACGAGCGACAGAACCAGCAGGCCAAGGCGGAGGCTGACGCCGCTCGGTCGCGGATCGCGGAGCTGGAAACTGCGCTGAGCGACGAAAAGGTGGCCACCGAGCGAGCGTGGACCACTACGGTGGTGCGGACTTATCCCAGCGAGCTAGCCGCGCTAGGCGCGACGCTGATCTTCCTCTCCGGCGCAGTAGCCATCGTCTTACGCGGGCCCCTGGAACTGCTACGGCTGAAGCGGAGCCGCCGGCGCTGGCGTTGGCTGCGCGCGGAGGAGGCCGGGCTGCGGTCCCGTCTAGACGCCTTGAAGGCCGAAGAGGGCGCAATCCGACGGACCGAGGATCGGGTGAAGGCTATGGAAGCCATCCTGGACCGGAAGCGCGACCAGATACAGCAGATGACTGCAACCCTGGCCGAGCAGGAGGCGGACCGAAACGCCCGGGACGCAGCAGCTGGCCACTTGCGCGCCGAAGTTCAGCAAATGCAGGGCCACAACGCTGCGCTAGTCGGTTCGGAGCGCCAGGCCAGGACGGAGGCGGCGGAGCGACTGCAGAAGGCCGAGCGATTGGAGCGGGAGGCCGCGGCCATGCGCGCCGAGATGCTGGAGTTGCGTGGCCGGGACGTCGAACTGACGGAGTCGGAACGGCGGACCAAGGCCGAAGCGGTAAATTGGGCTCGGAAGGTGAGACGCCTGGAGGGCGAAATCAAGACTCTGCGTGCGGCGGCAGACGCGCGAACGGACGACGAGGCGAACATCTTCGGCCTCAAAGCCCAAATCCTGACACTGAGCCGCACTATCGCCGAACTACAGGCCCGCGCCGAGCAGCCGCAGGCCCCCGGTGCCACGGAAACGCGGAGGGACAACCGGCTGCGGGAACTGAAGGTAAAAATCGCCCAGACGTTCCAGGCCAACACAAAGGACAGTTGGTTGGCAAAACGGTTCACCCCCGAACAGCTTGAAGACATCCGCAAAGCGATAAATTCGCATATCGACGAGGTAGAGCGTGCGGAAAGATCGAAATCGAAGCGCTGAGATCGTGACCGGATCCCGGCAGCGGCCAGCTACAGGCTCGTGTGCGGACATCGCGCTGGCGGCTCGGAAGTAAACACCGGCGCCCGTCCGTTGTTTCGATCGGCGCGTGAATCCGAGCCCGTCATAGGTTCCGCACCGGAATTTTGCCCTCTCACTGCTTGTCGAAGGCATTCTCAATATCAGTTGGCACGCTCCACGCGGCGATCCCTGTATTATAGGAGGACGGGTGTTGCAGAGCCTGGTCCTTAACTAGTATTCAATTGAGAACTGATCGCCATTCTGCATTAATGGGATCGCAAACCCATACCGGAGGTATTTGATGAACGAAGTTGGCGCGGCATCCCTTCCTGCAATGGCGGACGAAACGCGCCGTCTCACTGTACAGATCGTTTCGGCGCATGTCGCGCACAACAACGTCGCGCAGACAGATCTGCCGGCGCTGATCGCCCAGGTCTATGGAGCCCTGACCGGCCTCGGCCAGGCGGCAGAGCCGGAGGCACCATCCCGGCCAGAGCCGGCGGTTTCCATCCGCAGGTCGGTGACGCCGGAATTCCTCATCTGCCTCGAGGACGGCAAGAAGTTGAAGATGCTGAAGCGGCACTTGTCTTCAGCTTACGGAATGACGCCGGACCAATACCGCGAGCGCTGGGGTCTTCCGGCCGACTACCCCATGGTGGCGCCGGCCTACGCCCAGCAGCGCAGCACCCTGGCAAAGGCGATCGGCCTCGGCACGCGCAAGACCGCGCCCGTTCCGGCGCCCGCCCCGGCCAAGGCTCCGCGCGGCCGCAAGCCGGCTGCGGCGAATAAGGCGGCAACCGCCTGAAATCGGGGCGCTGTTTCGAAAGCGGCCCCCGACCACCTCGGCCATGGCCATAAAGTAGCCGTTTCTCACGAGCTGAGGCGTCGCGCTACAGCGCGGCGCCTCAGCCAGGAGACCCATCCGTGTCGAAGGGACGAGCACCGCTTCGGTTCAGGTCAGGGCGATGGCTTCTGGGTTGAACCTCTCCATCGGAGACCGCGCCAAACCGGGTGCTAGATGGCGGTGCTAGGCGGCATCGCCACGTGTGGCAACACCGGCGGCCATCGATGGGTACCATTGCTCAAAGTGGTGCCGCAGATCGCCGTTGAGGAAGGCGGTGCGGATCTGAAGGAGGTCGTGGGCGGCAGCGTCCGACCAAGCCATCTGCTGCTTCTTGACGAAGCGCTTGGCGACGACTTGGTTGACGCCGGATTCGACGAAGCTGCTGGCGATCGGCTCGCCATGCCGGTGGCGATCACCATAGTCGACAATGCACCCCCGATTGTTCTCGATGTAGGTGAGAAACTCCTGGAGCTTGAAGGCGAGCTTCGCGTGTGGCTCGGTCTCGTCGGTCGCGGCGGTCTCCTCGACGAGGTCTTCCAGGGATCTGAGGGCACGAAAGGCACAGCCATGCCAGAGGTGCCATTTTACCCGGTCGAGCTCGGCCAGCACGGCGGCACCCGCTAGGTGGTCGGGTCGATCGGGCTGGCCCTTCGCCAACTGGGTCAGATTCTGCAGCCGCATCGCAACGTGGAACCAGTCGAGCACAGTCTCCCCGCGCATGCGGTAACCGAACTGCGCCTGGCGAACCGTCGTGCCGCCATCGGACAGGGAGGTGACCGGTTCGACAGGGCCGATCCCCTCTTGCGTGAGAAAGTCTTGCATCCTGCCGGCGGGATTCGGCTCGAGACGGTGCACGTAGGCGAAGCAGCGCCCGGCGCGGTCATGCCGTTGGGTCTTGCCGACCATGACCTCGAACCAGCCATCCTGGCGGCTGCTGCGGCCGGCCAGCCGGATATAGCCGCCATCGATGCCGATGGACTTGATCGGACTGGCGGCAGGGATGGTGGGCCGGTCGCGCGGGTCGGTGTTCCTTGCAGGCCGAGCCTGGCGATCACGCTCGATCCTTTTCGATATGCGCTGAACCCAGCGGCGAAGGCTGGTCGGCGCGATCCCAGCGTTCACCGGCAGGAATTCGTCCAGCACCTTCGTCGTCAGCCCGAACGACATGAGGCTCGCGAATTTGGTCTCCAGATACTGAAGCTCCGGGCTTGAGCGCTCGACGAGCAGAGCTGCCAACGGGCTGGCGCTGCGGCGACCGCCAGAGCAGGCCCCGCACGAGTAGAAGCGCGGGCTGTCCAGCCCGAGCTTTCCGAAGACGCTGCGATAGATGATCCGGTGCGAACCGTTCCGGCTGAGGCGCGATCCGCAGTCCGGGCAGCGGGATGCGCGGCCAAGGAATTCCGCGACTTGGGCGTCGACCATCGCCCCTTGCAGCCTCTCGAGCACCAGCCGTGCCTCGGACAGGTGGAGCCCGATCGATCCGGGATCGAGATCGTCGCGATCGATACAGGCAATCTCCGCCGTGACAGGCGTCTCACCTGCCGGTTCAATGAGCACCTGGATTCGCACCAACATCACCGCCTCCGCATGCCAGAGTCAGGAGCCGGGCGTTCGCGGCTCTTCGATCGAACTCCCGCTCGATCCAGGGCTGCCAGCGCCGCAGCGCCTCTATGGTCTCGTCGTCGAGGCGGCGCTTAAGCACGACCGCCTGGAGCCAGGCCGCGCATTGGAATGGCGAGTGTTCGCCGAGCCCCATCATGAACCGGTCCGGCGGACCGCCGTCCTCTGGCGGGCAGGCGCCGCCGCCGGCGACACAGCGCGGGACTTGGAAGCGCTGACGCTCGCCGCGCAGCGCCTCGACCCGGACATCGTGGACCCAAGCCGAATGGAAATCGTATTCGTAGGTGAAGCGCTCGTGAGGCTGAAACGCAAAATCGAGCAGCCCCACATCGTGAGCGCCGGCCCGAAAGCCGATCCCGCCCTCATAGGCAACGCCATACTCTTCACCGCGGATCTCGAAGCGGTGAAGATGGAAGTCTTGCCAGCCCATGGCGGCCTGGATCACGTCGTGCAGATCGGCGATCGTCGCCCCCGCAGAGACCAGGATGCGACGCCAGATCGGCGGACTCACACCCCGCAACCGCACGCGCAGCTGATAATCGACCGTGAGAACATCGACCGAGCCACTCATGCCAGGGATGCTATACGCCTTGGCGATCTTTGGGCACCCGGGCCGAGCACCCGGTTTGGCGCGGTCTCCTGGTACGACGGCCGGCCGGTTGCCTCCGGCACCACTCCCGAAAAGCCCAGCCCCGCCAGATCCAGCTCCTCGACGAACCTCGACGGCGCGAACTGGGTTGTCCTCGCCGACATAGTCTTCCAAGCAGTCCGGCAACAACGTGACTTGGCGGCGGTCCCGGCCCTCGACGAAACGCTTCACGCCTGCCCCCCGCTCAGCCCTCCGCAGTCTATCAGACCGGAGTCTTTTCACACGACCTGTCCCCCTTCCGGACGACCCAAGGCCTTTCGGCTGCTCCGAAGCGGACAACATCTCCGAAGCTCCCAAAAGCTGATCTGCGATTGATCGCGGTGCAGCGACCTTCAGGCGCAGGCGCCACGCCCGTTAGCCGTTCTTCTGGCGTCCGACCTCGGGGGAGGTGCGTCGACGCCAGGTCAGCGCCATACTGCCTTGCATTGATCGGATTCGGATTCGAGAATCAAATTGCAGAAGGGGAGGAACGCTATGGCCGTCTTCGACGGAACGAACGGAGCTGACACTTTCTATCTTGTTGATACCGATGCTGATGACGTGTTTCACGGCTTTGATGGTGTCGACAGAATTGTCGCCGGTCTTGGTAATGATCAACTATATGGCGGCATCGACAATGATATTTTATCCGGAGGACCGGGAGCGGATATTATCGATGGTGGAAATGAAAAATATGACTTCTTGCAATTTGTGGGGGCGACAGCTGGTGTAAATGTTGATCTTGTTGCTGGAGTTGGCCATGGAGGTGATGCCGAAGGTGATGTTTATCGTGGCATCGAGATCGTGAGCGCCACAGATTACAATGATCGTGTGATTGGAAATCAATTCAATGTCGCAGATAGCCTGCAAGGGTTGAATGGCGACGACAGCCTATATGGCAATGATGGCAATGATTCACTGTTGGGAGGGGATGGCAACGACCGATTGGTCGGCGGCAGTGGCGCCGACGTGCTCGCCGGTGGCGCTGGGATAGATTGGGTCTACTATCACACGGCTGCCTCTGGCGTCGTCGTCACCCTTGGCATCAACGCTGGCACCGACGGCGACGCCGAGGGCGACACCTATGACAGCATCGAAAACGCCTACGGCTCGATCCATAACGACATTCTGCGCGGCAGCGCCGCGACCAACGTGCTGGTGGGCAACACCGGTGCGGACACGCTGAGCGGCGGGGTGGCCAACGACTATTTTCTGTATCAGGCCGTGTCAGACAGCACCGTCGCCACTTCCGGCCGTGACTACATCACCGACTTCTCGCACGCGCAAGGCGACAAGATCGATCTCCGCCCGATCGATGCGGACGGCAACGGCGCCAACGGCAACACGGCCTTCACCTTCACCGACGGCGGTGCCTTCACCGGATCGGGGCATGAGGTGATCGTCCTGCCGGCCGGTGGTGGCGTCTACACCGTCCTGGCCGACATCGACGGCGACAAGGTGGCCGACATGGCCATCAACGTCCATTCGGCGACCGAGCTGGTGGCGGGCGACTTCATGCTCTGATTTCCCTCTCGCCAAAGCGCGCCATCATCAACCGGTCTATGATCGGCTATAGCCCGTTCAGGGCAACCGACGGCGAAGTGGCTGGCAGGCGACCACGCGCCGTCGGCGCCCGGCCGGGGTGAGGGGTACGACCGGCTTGGTTACCGGCAGGGGGAACCGTCGGCAACCTGTGAAGTCTCCGGCCAATGCCCGACTGACACAAGATGTTCATATTCATACGGAGCGCCCGAAGGTCCTGCAGCAGAAACCGGCTCCTTGCGCCCGCGCCGGGCTATTTCCCCACCGCCTGATATGCTGCCTGTTCCGCGGCCCGGCTCAACGCTCCGTAGGCGGGCCCGGGCACGAGGCCGCAATCCAAGGTCCAAATGATCTTGATGATGCCGGCACGGGAGGCCGTGAACCGGCCATGGTATCGGCCGCTAGCAACCGAGCCATTGGTGCCATCCCAGCGCACCGTCCAGTCTTTCACGTCCAAGCCATTGGCCATGTGGGCCCCTTTTATGATGCCTGCGCTAACTCCGGCGCTTCGATGCATCCATCGTGGTCCCAGCGGCCGTCTCGGCGGCTTCCTGCTTTAGCCGGACAGGCGGATATCGTGGCGAAGGTGGGCGCTTCGCCACGATGTTGACCGATTGCCAGAGCGGGCCATCGGCCGCGGCGGTGATGCCAGTCCGGCGATGGCGTTACAGCACCATGTCCTGGCCGGTGACCGGGATGGTCGAATGCACCTCGATCGCGAAGTCGGCGACCCTGTCGCCGTCGAGATCGGCCTCCAGCAGGCTGACCCCGCCAGTGGTCTGCACCACGACCTCATGACCGATGCCGGTGAACGCGCCGCCGGCGGTGTAGACGAAGGCGGTGTCGCCATTCGCCGGATGGCCGTCGGCATCGATCGCCGCCAGGTTGATCTTGTCTCCCTGGGTCCGCGAGAAATCGAGGATGACCCGGATATGGCGCAATCCGGACCCAGTGCAGTCCAGGTCGGTCGCTCGCGATCTAGGACCGTGCCGATCCGGCTGCGCTGACGGCTGCGCTCCGCCGAGGGCCGGCGAACCCACCCGTGAAGCTGGCGAGCTTGGGACTGTTTCCGGCGTCTTTGTCGGTCCCGTTCGCGGCGCTGGTCGTTTCGGCCGAGCTCGCTCTGCGTCGCACCTTCCACCAGGCGACCTGGGCCCTCGCTGCGAACTGCTGCGCCCACTACCTGCCGGCACTTGGATGCCGCATCTCACGCTCGGCGATGTCACGACCCCAGGCGTCGTCAAAGCAATGATCGCGGACGCTATCGCGGCGTAACGGCCGAAGTTCAACATCCTCCACGGCCTGTCGCTCCTCCGGTTCCAGCCGGTGGAGGGCCTGTAGTCGACAAGGCTCGGGGCAGCGAGACGATGCGTGTCGCGCCCGGTCTCTTGGATACAGATCCAGCCAGCACCGCTCAATGAACCATGGGGTCGATTTCGCGCAGGCTAGTGCGTGCCCGTGAAAGGCGCGACCGAATCGTCCCCAGGGGAACCCCGAACCGTGCGGCTGCCTCTTCGTAGCTTTCTCCATTGATCGCGATCGCCTGGAGGACGTCGCGGTGGCTTGAAGACAATCGCGGCCAGCAGGCCACGACCTCGTTTAGCTCGATCGTCATTGTCTGCGTCGGCGGCGTCGCGGCATCCCAATCGTCGATCGGGACCATGATGGACTGATTACGCTTTCCTTCAACAAACTGCGACAAGTGAAGTCGGCGCATCATCACCACGAGCCACGCAATGATATTGGTCCCCGGCTCGAACAGATGAAGCTTGAGAGTGGCGCGTACCATGGTCTCCTGGACCAGATCGTCCATATCAGCCTTGTTCCGGGTTAGCCTCAAGGCGTAGCGCCGGAGATCGGGGATGCATGGAGCGACGATGCTCAGGAACTGTCGCTCTGTCGCGGCGGAAATGGCCGGCATGGTCTGCATCCTGTTACCGTGATGCAAACAAAACACAAATGATTGCCAGATGTTCCGACAATTCTCCCTCTGGAATAATGATTTATGTCGATATCGATGCCAACTTTTTAAAATCCAATAAAAACAGCGCGCAGTTTAATCTGTAATTATCAAATGTTAAGCGTCGATCTATACGAGAAATGGGCGCAGGCAGATCATTTGGCATTATGGCGGCGCAGGGGGGCAGCGAATTATATCGCCAAAATCCAACCTTTGGAGTACTCATTGCCGCGGAGCTTCGCGTTCGAAAAGCGGCGGTGACGCCTTGGCCACGACTCGGGGCAAGGCCTATTGCCGGACTGGCCGGATCCGCTCTAAGACGCAGACAACCATCCCAGGACGTCCCGCTATGTCGGTTCTGAAGCGAAACAACGTGAAGGTCACTGGGCGGGGTGATCGGCCGATGGTGTTCGCACATGGCTTTGGCTGCGATCAGAACATGTGGCGACATGTTGCGCCGGCCTTCGAGCAGGATTTCAGGACGGTGCTGTTCGACCATGTCGGGGCCGGCGAGTCCGACCTGTCGGCTTATTCCCGTGAGAAATACGCCAGCCTGGGAGGCTACGCCGATGACCTGCTGGAGATCTGCCAGGAGTTGGGGCTGCACGACGCGGTTTTCGTTGGCCATTCCGTCAGCAGCATGATCGGCGTGCTGGCTTCGGTGAAGGCTCCGGAGCTGTTCGAAGCCCTCGTCCTGGTCGGTCCATCGCCGCGATACATCGACGACGTCGACTATCTCGGTGGCTTCAGCGCCGACCAGATTGACGAGCTGCTGGAATTTCTCGACAGCAACCACATGGGCTGGTCGGCCGCCATGGCGCCGGCGGTGATGGGCAACCCCGATCGGCCCGAACTCGGCGAAGAGCTGACCAATAGCTTCTGCCGGACCGATCCGGAGATCGCCAAGCACTTCGCCCGGACGACCTTCACCTCGGACAACCGGGCCGATCTTCCGAAGGTCCGGACGCGATCCCTGATCCTGCAGTGCAGCGAGGATATCGTTGCCCCGGCCTCCGTCGGCGACTATGTCGCCCGGCATCTGCCCAACAGTCAGCTGATCGCAATGAAGGCGACGGGGCACTGCCCGAACCTGAGCGCTCCTGACGAGACCATTGCAGCGATCCGTGCCTTCCTCTGAACCTCCGAACGGCCCACCCGGCCAAGGATCATCCGATCCGTCTGTTCCGGCGGAGGATCTAGAGGACCTCTATGAGAATGCACCGTGCGGCTACTTGTCGATCGATCCGGCGGGCCGGATTCACAAGGTCAACGCCACCTTCGCCGCCTGGTCCGGGTACGCCGCCGAGACCCTCATCGGCAAACGGTTCCATGACCTGTTGAACATTGCCGGCCGCATTTACTACGAGACGCATTTCGCGCCTCTTTTGCGCATGCAGGGCTTCTTCAACGAGGTGGCCCTGGACCTCGTCGGCGCCAGCGGGCAGACGCTGCCGGTACTGGTGAACGCGGCGGAGCGACGCGACGCGATGGGCGCCCTGCTGTTCATCCGCATGACCATATTTAACGCCAGCGACCGGAGGCGTTACGAACGCGACCTCCTCGACGCGCGCGCGGCGGCGGAGGCGGCAACCACGGCGCTTCGCGACCTCAATGCACAGCTCGAAGACCGCATCGCGGAGGCGGTCGAGCAGCGCATGAAGGTGGAAGAAGCGCTTCGTCAGAGCCAGAAGATGGAGGCGCTCGGCCAGCTCACTGGCGGCGTCGCTCATGACTTCAACAACCTCCTGACCATCATCATCGGTGGCCTCGACGCCATCGGTCGCCAAGTCGCGAAAGTGCCCGATAGTGCAGAAATGGGGCGCATTCGGCGATCTGCCGAGATGTCTCTGCAGGGAGCGAAACGATCCGCCACGCTGACCGCTCGCCTGCTGGCGTTCTCACGGCAGCAGGCCCTTGCGCCAAAGGCGTTGGATCTGAATCGCATCCTTGCAGATATCGCGGATCTGTTACGACGAACTATCGGCGAGACGATCCGAATGGAAACGGTCTCGGCCGCTGGACTATGGCGGGCATTTGCCGATCCAGATGAGCTCGGCAATGTGCTTGTGAATCTTGCCGTGAATGCCCGCGATGCGATGGCGCAGGGTGGGTGTTTGACGATCGAGACGGCCAATACATATCTCGATGACGCCTACGTTGCCGGCATCGTAGAGCCGGTGTCGCCCGGCCAATACGTCCTGCTTGCCGTTTCTGACACCGGGCATGGCATGGACCAGGCGACGGTCGCAAAAGTGTTCGAGCCTTTCTTCACGACCAAGGAGGTGGGTCGTGGAACCGGCCTCGGCCTTAGCCAGGTTTATGGATTCATTCGTCAGACCGGTGGTCATGTGCGGATCTACAGCGAGATCGACCAGGGCACGACGGTCAAGATCTACCTTCCGAGGTTCGTCGGTGAGGACACTGCCGGCACGCAGGATAACACTGCGGCGCCCGAATTCGCCGACGGCGGGGCTGAGACAATCCTGATCGTCGAAGACAACGAGGAGCTGCGGACGTTCGCTGCGGACGCGCTTCGCGAACTTGGATACGAGGTGCTGGAAGCAGGGTCCGGACCGGCTGCACTGTCGATTCTGGAATCCACGCCCAGAATCGTGTTGCTCTTCACCGACATCGTTATGCCCGGCGGAATGAATGGGCGCGAATTGGCCCACGCCGCGCTTCTGCTAAACCTCGAGCTAAAGGTGTTGTTCACGACCGGCTATACCAGGAATGCGATCGTTCACAACGGCATTTTGGATGCTGGGGTTCATTTGATCGCCAAACCATTCACTTACGAACAGCTTGCGGCCAAAGTCCGGAGTCTATTGGATTAATCCGCTCTGCCAGCAGCATGCGTGGCACGATGGCATTTCGCTGGAACTCGCCCACGTGCCATGGCACAGGCCGGCTGAGGGCCGAAGATGTGCGCCTCAGGAAATTGTCGAGAATCGGACCGAAAGAGGGAAGGCGATGGACCGCCCAGCTGCCGGCAGGCAATCGAAATTCGCAAGGCGACTGCGGTTGCCGACGACTTCCTGGCGCAGCACTATCTCGCGCTCTGGGCCAGCTACAACTCGCCTGAGAATCAGATGCAGCCTGACGCGAGGCCGGAAGGACCCAATGTCCACCGCCGCGCATCCTTCCCTGGCCGAGCCGAAGCCGGTCGGGTGGCTGGCGAAGCTCGGCCCCGGCCTCATCACCGGCGCATCCGACGACGACCCCAGCGGCATCGCCACCTATTCGCAGGCGGGCGGGCACGGTTGCTCACGACCGCCCCCATCCTGGATGGATCGCACAAAAGGGCTCCCGTTCGCCCATTCCCCCCTGGACTCGCTGCCGGCGCTCGGGTGGTCTGAGCTGATGGGTTGCTGCCGGGGTTCTGCATGCCACGGTACAACCTGCTGACCGATGACGAACGGCATCGGAGCACAAAGCCCCACGTTGCGTTAGCTTCCGGCTATCAAATATCTGTCTAACAATTGTTAAATAAATAGTGGGTGACTCCGCAATATGAGAGGAATTTAGCAGATACAACAAAAGTTAAAGTCGAGCGGCATCAGATTATCGTGAAAAATGGCGGAACAATGGCGACCTCCGATCGTTTATGGGAAACTCGGCTGATTTGGAGGTCACAATGACCACTTTGTCTAATGAGACGAAGCAGCAGTTCAACTCCATCGTTGCCCCGAACGTGAGCAATCTTCGGAGATTTGCACTTTCTCTCACCCGAAACCAAGCAGATGCGGACGACTTAGTGCAGGAGACGCTGATGCGCGCTGCCATTAAGCTTCATCTCTGGGAGGCCGGTACCAACATCATGGCTTGGCTTACTGTCATGATGCGCCGCATTTTTCTGTCACGTCACACCAGTTTGCAAAACCGGTCGGAGCATGTTCCGATCGAGGAATGGGACTGCGGCACTAAACCGGCGCAGGTAGATACGGTCGAACTTCGCGAAGTCCAATCCCGGTTGGGGCTGCTTTCACAAGATCACGTTGACGTCATTCGGGTAGTCGCACTTGGCGGCGCGAGTTATGAAGAGGCTGCTGAGCGTCTCAAAGTGCCGGTTGGCACAATCCGTTCGCGGCTATGTCGTGCTCGCGGTCAGTTGAGAGGCGGCGCTGAAGCCGTTAACTGAATTATGCGTCAGGCGAGTTGAAAAGAGCCCCAGCATAGCTGGGGCTCATTCTTTATCAGCGCGGCAGAACGCCGCCCCAATAAGGATCGATTCCGTAATAATCGTGAATGCCCTGCTCGTAGGGACGGTCCCAGCTTGGTTCACTGTGGCTTGAGTACGTCGGAGCACCCTCCAACTGATCGCGTGAGAGGTTGACGACATACCCGCCTTTGTCGATGTCGTAGGTAAGCGCAGACCACGGGAGCGGGTGATAACTCTCACCGATCCCGAGGAAGCCGCCAAAGGACATGACGGCGTAAGCAACCCGACCAGACACCTTGTCGATCATCACGTCATGAATGTCGCCAAGGCTCTCGCCGGCGGTGTTGTATACGTTTGTGCCGGAGACTTTTTCGCCGGATATGAGGGTGGTGGTCTCTTCGTGGTGTTCCATAGCCCAGCACCATGCAATGTCGATGCCGGAAGAACGGGCTGGACCCACGAACAGATCCATTCAGATCAGGGACTGATCGTAAATGAGCTAAGCCGGTCAGCCAAATGCGCGGCAAAGGCCATTTGCTGTCCAAGCCTACCGTCTTCTACTGCGTAGAGCGTTTACATTGCCGGATCGCCTCGTGCCGCTTGAACTCGCAGGGATGCAATGAGGAACGACACTGCGGAAAAACCTATTAAGCAGTCGTCGTGACCACTCGTTGCCGCGAGGCAACAATCTATAGGGGCATCCTATGGTTACCACCGAAAAGACACTCGACGATCTGTTCCTCGACACGCTCAAGGACATCTATTACGCCGAAAAGCAGATCCTGAAGGCCCTTCCCAAGATGGCGAAAGCCGCGCAGTCCGCGGAGCTCAAGGCCGCATTCGAGACGCATCGTGACGAGACCGAGGGCCAGGTGGACCGCCTCGAGAAGATATTCGAGCTGATCGGCAAGCGGGCGCAAGGGAAGACGTGCGACGCCATCGTCGGCATCATCGACGAGGGCAAGGAGATCATGGAGGAGTTCAAGGGCGCATCCGCACTCGACGCCGGACTGCTCTCGGGAGCCCAGGCCGTCGAGCACTATGAGATTTCCCGCTATGGCACGCTGAAGGCCTGGGCTTCCAAGTTGAACCTGCCCGAGGCCGCGCGGCTGCTCGATCAAACGCTACAGGAGGAGAAGAAGACCGATCAGCTGCTGTCGAAGCTCGCCGAAAGCAGCCTCAATCGGAAGGCGGCCTAATTCCACGTTGTCACGGCGAGCAGATGATGTGTCCAAACGATGCCGTCCGACTTTGCATGACACATCGCTCGCCGTGAGCGACCTCGAGCGAATGAGCCGCGTCGAGGACATCGCTCGGTATCGCTATTCCGCCCCCGAGACGGACCTGGGGCATCACCTCGAGACGGCCCGCCGTTAACGGGCTCCCCGACGCCTTCCGGCGTCATACGCCGCACTCGGGGTCCGCGGGAGATCGCGATGTTCAAAGGCTTCAAGCTGGAGATGATCAACTTGCCGGAGGCGACGCTCCGGGTCCGACGTGGCGGCAAGGGCCGCCGATCCTTCTCTTGCACGGCCATCCGCGGACCCATGCCACCTGGCACCGTGTAGCACCTCTCCTGGCGGCATCGCACACTGTCGTCTGTCCTGACCTGCGCGGGTTCGGCCGATCGTCGACGCCAGCGGACACCCCCGACCACGAGGGATCTTCAAAACGCGCCAAGGCCCGAGACTGTGTGGCCCTGATGGAAGAACTCGGTTTCCCGACTTTCGCTGTCGCCGGCCATGATCGCGGTTCCTTGGTCGCCTATCGCATGGCATTGAGTCATCCGGACCGTGTAGGCAAGCTGGCTGTTCTGGACGGCATCCCGGTCATCGAGCGGCTGGAGCGCTGCGACGCCCGCTTTGCCGAGGCATGGTGGCACTGGTTCTTCTACGGCCAGCCCGACAAGCCGGAGCGGGCGATCCTGGCGGATCCGGAGGCCTGGTACGGCGCGTCCGCGGCCCGAATGGGCGCTGAGGCCTATGCCGATTTCCTTGAGGCGATCCGCGATCCACAGACCGTCCACGGCATGGTTGAGGATTATCGGGCCGGCCTTGGGATCGACCGCGATCACGATGCGCAGGATCGGGGGCTGGGCCGGCGGATCGCCTGCCCGGTCCTGTGCCTCTGGTCTCTGCAGGACGACTCACACGAACTGGCGGGCGACATGCTCGAGATCTGGCGGTCCTGGGCTTCGAGCGTGCGTGGCCGAGGGATCGACTGCACGCACCACATGGCCGAGGAGGCGCCGGAGGATCTGGCACGCGAGCTGCTGGAGTTTCTCGCGGACTGACGGCTGGCCCTGCCTGAGAACGGAACGACGGTCCCGCCGACCTCATTGACTCGATCGAGGTTGGCTTTCCGACGGAGACCATGATGACCGATCCGAAGACGGCAGGACCAAGGCCGCCCCAGCCGGCGCAGCACCAGTCGCCGCCGGGCGAGACATCCGCTATGGATCCACGACTGGACCATGGCGAGGCCAGCTATCGCGGTAGCGGCCGCCTGGACGGTCGCGTCGCCCTCATCACTGGCGGGGATTCCGGTATCGGCGGCGCAGTGGCCATCGCATTTGCCCGGGAGGGCGCCGACGTCCTAATCTCCTATCTGAATGAGCATGAGGATGCCCGCGAAACGGCCAAATGGGTGACGAAGGCCGGTCGCCGGGCGGTGACGATCGCCGGTGACGTCAGCGACGAAGGCCATTGCCGTGACCTGGTCGAGCAGGCGGTACAGCAGCTCGGCGGCCTCGATATCCTGGTGAACAACGCTGCCTACCAGATGACCTATCAGACGCTGGAGGAGATTTCCGCGGAGGAGTGGGACAAGACCTTCCGCACCAACATCCACAGCCAGTTCTACCTGTCGAAGGCTGCCGTTCCGCACATGAAGCCCGGCAGCGCCATCGTCAACACGGCCTCGATCAATTCCAAGTCGCCGTCGCCGACTCTCCTGCCCTATGCCACGACCAAGGGCGCGATCGCGAACTTCATCGCGGGCCTGGCCCAACTGCTGGCCGACAAGGGCATCCAGATGAATTGCGTCGCCCCGGGTCCGGTTTGGACGCCCCTGATTCCGTCGACCCTGCCGCCGGAAAAGATCGAGCATTTCGGCAACAACCCCCCACTCGGCCGCGCGGCACAGCCGGCTGAACTGGCGCCGGCCTATGTGCTGCTGGCGTCGCCAGAGGCCAGCTACATCACCGGCGCCATGCTTCCGGTAACCGGCGGCCGGCCAATGCTGTGATGCACTCGCGGCCGTCATCGCCGGCGACGCCGTCATGACACCCGATGGCGACCATCCTCCGCACCGTCGACCAGGGCTATCGGCTGGTGCTTGCGCAGGATGCGGTCTGCAACACCTCCGACACCACCCGTGACGACCTGCTTCAGCTCTTCCGTGAAGGCCTGTCGCAGCAGATCGAGGTTGTGCCTGTCGACCTGATTCTCGACGCCTGGCCTTGACCGGCCCCTTGCTCGTTCTCTCCGACAAGGAGACCAGTATGAGAAAGCTCGGATCCTTCAACCATCTCCGGCTGACTGTCAGCGACATCGATCGGGCCGCGCCATTCTATCTGCCGGTGATGGGCTTCCTCGGCTATCGCCTGGAGGAACGCAAACCCGGCCGAATTGCCTGGGAGGCGCGGCCCGGCATTTGCCCGCAATGGTTGATTTTGACCGAGGCCACACCTGATCGGGCCTATCTCGGCCATGACCGGTATTCACCCGGGCTGCATCACATCGCCTGGAATGCGGACACCCGGGACCAGGTCGATCAGATGTATCAGCTGTTGCAGACACATCGGCTCACGATCCTGGACCCTCCGACCGAGTATCAGCATGAAAAGGGGTATTATGCGGTGTTCTTTGCCGACCCGGACGGCATCAAGCTGGAGCTCGTCCACGTTCCATGATTCCGAACGGCGGCCGCCGGGCGACGGCCGAAGATTTGCGGGTGAGGGGAACCGCCGCAAAATGGACAGAACAGGGGGAAAGCAACATGCATCAACCACTTGCTGATCGGGCGTTCGAAATTCGCAAGGCAACCGCGGTCGCCGACGATATCCTTGCACAGCATTATCTCGCGGTCTGGGAGAGTTACGGCACGGCTCAGGATCAGATGCAGCCTAACGCGAAGGCCCGGGTGCTCGCTTTCATCCGGGATGCCCGGAAGCATCGTGGGTTGGCCGTGTTCATCGCCACCGTCGGCAGCAACGTGGCCGGCTCCGTGGCCTGCCAGCGCCACATCTCACCCTACCCGGAGGTTGTAAAGCCCGCACACCGGCAGTTCGGCTACATCTGGAGTGTCTACGTCGAGCCGGATCATCGGCGGCTCGGTATCGCGCGCCGTCTGGTGGAACAGGCCTTGGACCACCTCCGGTCAATCGGCTGCACTATGGCCGTCCTGCATTCTTCCGAAGCCGGCGCAAAGCTGTATGAGCAGGCTGGGTTCGAACTCGCGAAGGAGATGCGCCTCCCCTTGTGAAGCCGCGCTACCTCTTGCCGTCAGGCCAGCCAGCTCCAGACCATCGCCACCGCGATCAGCGCCATGAACCCGGTGGCGACCCAGCCGATGACGGTCAGGACGCCGGGCAGCCGGAACGGACCGACATTGGCGTGGCGCCGGCTCATGATGAGGATCAGCGCCATGATCGGCACCGCGACCAGCCCGTTGATGACAGCGCTCCAGAACAGCGCCTTGATCGGATCGATGGCGACGGCGTTGAGGCCGATGCCGACCAGCATGGCCACGGCGAT
>NZ_JBYRFX010001177.1:0-22813 GCF_057815775.1 Inquilinus sp. | reverse complement strand
CGGCTGGCGGCGCGCGAGGGCTACACCTCGCCCGAGCACATGAAGCGCTACACCACCCAGGGCATGGCGACCGACCAGGGCAAGACGTCGAACGGCCCGGCGCTCGGCGTCCTGGCAGATGCCCGGCATCTGCGCGCCGGCGACCTGGCGGCGCCGACCTTCCGCCCGCCCTACACGCCGGTCAGCTTCGGCGCCATCGCCGGCCGGTCGACCGGCTGGCACGCCTACCCCACCCGGCGGACGCCGTTCGACGAGATCCATAGGAACGACGGTGCTGTCTTCGTCCGCTCCGGCGGCTGGATGCGGCCGCATTACTATCCGCGGCCGGGCGAGAGCCTGGGCGACGCGGCACTGCGCGAGGCCAAGCATGTCCGGTCCCGCGTCGGCGTGTTCGATGTCTCGACCCTGGGCAAGGTCGATGTCTCCGGCCCTGACGCCGCGGCCTTCCTGGAACGGCTCTACGTCAACCGGATCGAGACGCTGCCGGTCGGCCGCTCGCGCTACGGCATCATGCTGCGCGACGACGGCATCGTGCTGGATGACGGCACGGTGACCCGGCTGGCCGAGGACCGCTTCTACGTCACCACCACCACCGCCAAGGCGCATGACGCGGTGCGGATGATGGAGCAGCTGACCGAGGTGAACTGGCCCGAGCTGCGCGTCGCTGTCACCGAGGTGACAGAGGCCTGGGGCGCCGTGGCGCTGACCGGCCCGCAGGCGCGCGACGTGCTGGCCCGGCTGGTCGGCGATGCCGCCGATGTGTCGAACGCGGCGCTGCCGTTCATGGCGGTCAAGGATGTGGTGGTGGATAACGGGGGGGCCGGCGGCCTGCCGGTCCGCATCCTGCGCGTCAGCTTCACCGGCGAGCTGGGCTATGAGCTGCATGTCGAGGCCCAGCATGCCCCGGCGCTGTGGCAGCGCCTGATCGCCGCCGGCGCGCCGCTGGGGCTGGAGCGCTTCGGGCTGGAAGCACTGGACCTGCTGCGGATCGAGAAGGGCTTCTTGACCGGGGCCGAGATCAACGGCCAGACCACCCTGGCCGATCTGGCGCATGAGCGCTTCGCCAAGCGCGAGGGCGCCTATGTCGGCAAGCCGATGTCCCTGCGCGAGAGCATGGCCGACCCGGACCGGCCACGGCTGGTCGGGCTGATTTCGGAAAGTGGCGCGCCACTGATGGCCGGGGCCCATCTGGTCGAAGGCGGCATGTTCCGCGAAAACGAGCCGACCCAGGGCCATGTCACCTCATCCTGCACCAGCCCGGTGACCGGGCTGCCGATCGCGCTCGGCCTGCTGGCCCGCGCCCAGGCCCGGATGGGCGACACCGTCTTCGCCGCCGACCCGCTGCGCGGCAGCCACATCAAGCTGCGGGTGACCGAGCCCTGCATGTACGACCCGAAGGGAGAGCGCGTCCGTGGCTGAGACCCTGCTGAATCCCATCGAGGCCCTGTCGACCATCGACGCCGACGGCCTGACCCTGCGTCCGTGGCGGCCGGCCGCGATCCTGCAACTGGCGGGCTGGAGCGCCGAGTCCGCCGCCGCCCTGGCGGATTGGGAACGGGCCGCCTTCGGCGCCGCCATCGCCGGACCGGGCACGGCGCTGGTGCGCGGCGGCCTGCGGCTGTGGCCGACAGCACCCTGGCGCCGGCTGCTGGTCGCCGAGGCCGGCGCCACCCTGCCCGACCTGCCGACCGAGTTCAGCGCCGTGCCCTGCACCGGCGGCTTCGCTGGGCTGCGGCTGCAGGGCCCGCGGTCGCGCGACCTGCTGGCCAAGCTGGCGGCGATCGACCTGCACCCGGACATCTTGGGCGAGTCCGGCTTCGCCACGGCACGGCTGGAGCCTGTGCGGGTGCATCTGCAGCGCAGCGGCGCCGATGCCTTCGACCTGCTGGTCCCGGTGTCCTATGCCGAATTCACCCTCGGCGCCGTGGCCGACGCGACGCTGGAATTCGGCGCCCGGATCGACCCGGCGGTGCTGCACCGCCCGCCCCCGCCCCAGGAACCGCCGCGGCTGGTAAGTCTGAAGTAAGCTTCTCGGCACCGTAGGTTGGGTTCGCCTATCGCGAGCCCTACCTACCCCGACGTGTCGCCGCCATGCGCCGCGACCGCCGCGTCCTCGGTGTCGTAGATCTGGAAATGGGGAGTGAGTTCGGTCTGCAGGAGGTCCCGCAGCTTGGGCGGAACCGACGCCACCTTGACGTCCGCCCCGTATCGGTCGGCGTACACGCGGGCGAGGTACAACGCTTCGATCCCCGCCGGATCCATGGCGGTCACCCCACTCAGGTTCAGCAGGATGGTGCTCGCACCGCCATCCACCGCCTTGCGCACCGCTCGGTCCAGTTGCTCGAAACCGACGCCGCTGCCGCCGATCTCGCCGGTGACGTCCAGGATCGTGACCTGGCCCCGGTCGCGCTCGGTGAACTCCGCCATGATCTTTCCTTTCCTCCGGTTTCGGCGATCCGGCCGTGTAGGTTGGGCTCGCCGCAGGCGAACCCAACACCGGCATCACCCCGGCGGCGAAATGTTGGGTTCGCGTCGCGAACCCAACCTACCCTGACGGGCCGTTCTCTCGTTCAGGAGAACGACTCGACCGCCTCATCCTCGTCGTCGAAGGTCTCGAACACGCTGATGAGCTGGGTGATGGTCAGGATGTCCCGCATCTTGCTCGGCAGCGAGACCAGCTTCTGCTTTCCTCCGCGATTGGTGGCCTGCACGTAGCTGCTGACCAGTTCGCCGACCCCCGACGAATCGATGGTGGTGCTGTCCTTGAGGCCCAGCAGGATCTTCGTCGCGCCGCCATTCAGCGCCTCCTGCACCGCGTTGCGCAGCGCGACGTCGCCGACGCCGATGGTGATCTTGCCGGCGACGTCCAGGATGGTGACGTCGCCCGATTTGCGGCTGGTGATCTGAACCATGGTCTTGCTCTCCTTCGGTTGTCAGGAATGGACAGTTCGGGCGGGCTGATCCCCACCCATCCGCCAGCGCAGGGTGGCGGTGTTGCCCCCCGTCGCACCGGGTTCGTGGCTGACGGCGTCGGTCAGGGCCGTCATCAGCAGCAGGCCGCGCCCGCTCGGAAGCAGCCGGTTCTCCGGCCGCAGGGGGTCGGCGACGCCGGCGGGGTCGAAGCCGGGGCCTTGGTCCGCAACGCGGATGACGATGCCTTCGCCGTCGCGTTCCAGCCGGACCGCGACCATCCGGTCGGGATCCTGGCGGTTGCCATGGATGATGGCGTTGGCCAGCGCCTCATGCACCGCCAGGCCGATCCGATGCCGGGCCTCGCCATCGAGGCCAAGCCGCCGAAGCACCACGCCCAGCCGGGTTCCGGCGGCGTCCAAGGCGTCCAATCGGCTGGGGATCGCGAGATCGAGCAGCATATCCGGCATGGCAAATCGAGGGGCGGAGAATTAAATCAACAAGAAATAGCGGCTGTATTCAGCCTGAGTTCATCACATCCGACCATTTTTGTTCAGTAATTTCAATCGATAAATCGAATATTAAGGAATCTAATTTTCTAAAAAGTGGATAAAATAGGAGATATATGAATCACATCACCAATCTATATTTTATTACTTCAAATCATCTGTTTATTGCCAAAGCAGGGTAGGAGGGTCCGGCTACCCTAACCACATCGGGATGATTGAGGCGGCCAGCAGCACGCCCAGCGCCGCATTGACCGCCCGCCATTGCCGGTCGGTCCGCAGCAACCGGGCCAGCAGCAGCCCGGCCAGGCACCACAGCGACAGCGACATGGCGGCCGCGAGGCCGAAGGCCGAGCCCAGCAGCAGGGCCAGGTGCAGCGGCCCGTCCGCCAGCAGGGCGAAGGCGGCGGCAGCACCCAGCGCTATGGCCCAGCCCTTCGGGTTGAGCCACAGCAGGCAGGCGCCGGCGAAGAAGCCGGTCGGTGCCTCCGGCCCGGCCTTCGGCGATGGTGGTCCCGCCCGGCCGATGGTCCAGGCCAGCCACAGCAGATAGGCCGAGCCGGCCAGCTTCATCGTCAGTTGCAGCGACGGCGCGGCCAGCAGCAATCCGGCCAGCCCGGCCGCGGCGGCCGCGGCCAGCATGGCCAGGCCGGCGGCGATGCCGGCCAGCAGCGGCACCGACCGGCGGAAGCCGAACCGCGCGCCGGAGGCGGTGGCCAGGGTGGTGGCGCCGCCCGGCGTCAGGGTCGACACCAGGGCGAACAGGATCAGCGGCAGGATCGAACCGGACATCGCGGGCTCCACAGGATCCCGCAGGCTAGAAGCCGTCGGATGAATTACGGAAGCCAATGTTCGTCATGCCGATCATTACGAGTCATAATGGCCGTATGGCCCGCAACCTCGACACCGCCCTGCTCCGCACCTTCGCCACCGTCGCCGGCAGCGCCAGCATGACGGCGGCGGCGGCCACGCTGCACCTGACCCAAGGGGCGGTCAGCCAGCAGGTCCGGCGGCTGGAGGATGCGCTGGGCTGCGCCCTGTTCGAGCGCGGCGGCCGCGGCCTGAAGCTGACCGCCGCCGGCGAGCGCCTGCTCGGCAAGGCCGGCCGGCTGCTGCAGCTGAACGACGAGATCTGGGCCGAGATGACGCCCGGCGCGGTCACCGGCCGGGTGCGGCTCGGCGTGCCCTACGATCTGGTCGGCACCTGCCTGGCGCCGGTGTTGAAGACCTATGCCGAGGCCTGCCCGCAGGTCGAGATCTCGCTGGTCTGCGCCGCCTCGCCGGAGCTGGCCGAGGCGCTGGCGGCCGGCCGGATCGACCTGGCGCTGATCGAACAGCCGGCCGGCGCATCCGGCGGCGAGTGCCTGGGCATCGACCGGCTGGTCTGGGTCGGCGCCCGGGCCGGCACGGCGCATCTCAAGCGGCCTTTGCCGGTCTCGATGGTGGCCGACACCTGAGCCTTCCGGCCGGCGGTGCTGGCGGCGCTGCACCAGCATGGCCGGGATTGGCGGACCGTGTTCGAGAACGGCAGTATCGACGCCACCACCGCGACGGTACGGACCGACCTGGCCGTCACCGCCTGGCTGGCCTGCACCGTGCCGCTCGACCTGGAGATCCTGGGCCCCGACGCCGGCCTGCCGGAGCTGCCCGGCTTCGCCATCACCCTGCATCTGCCGCGGCACGGCACCGGCACTGCTGTGCAGGAACTGGCCCGCCACCTGCGCGACGGCATGCTGCGTCAGCGCCAGGCGGCGTGATCAGGCCGGGAGATAGAATCCCCAGGCGCCGTTCGAGAACTCGCCAGCTGCGAACCTCACCACGACATCGCCGGAAGCGATTTCGTAGATCCACATTTTGTGGCGCTCCGCGGGGTATTGCGGGTGGGGCACGATGACGGCCGGCTCCTCAACCGGCACCCACGCGTGCCGCCAGGGATCGAGGCCGCCCAGGAGCAACGGCTCCCGGTCAGCCACGATCCTGCCGACGAGGCGCCATTCCGCCATCGATCAGCTCCGACCGCTAATATTCGGTTCGCCCATACATGTCGTCGAACGGCATCGCCACATGGTCGCGATAGGCCGGGCGCTCGGCGAGACGGCGGTGCCAGGCCTCGACATGCGGCACCGACGGCACTGCAAGCCCCAGGCCGAAATAGCGGTGCAGCGTGGTGCCGGCCGGGATGTCGGCCAGGCCGAAGGCGTCGCCGGCCAGGAAGGGCCGGTCGGCGAGATGGCGGTCGAGCAGGCGGTAATGTTCGGCGCAGGCTTCCTGCGCCCGGGCGATCTGGGCCGGCTTCCGCTGCGCCTCCGGCATCCGCCAATAGCCCCAGAACAGATCCATGAAATCGCGCTGCAGCGTTGCCAGCGACCAGTCCATCCACCGGTCGGCCTGCGACCGTTCGGCCGGATCGGCCGGCCAGAAGCGGCCATGGCGGGCGGCGAGGTAGCGCAGGATGGCGTGCGATTCCCACACCACGGTGCCGTCATCGTCGATGACCGGCACCCGGCCATGCGGGTTCATCGCCCGGAACGCCGGGTCGTCCAGCCCGCCGAAGCTGCCGCCGGCCGGGACATGGGCGTGCGGCAGGCCGAGTTCGGCCACCAGCCACATCACCTTCTGCACGTTGAAGGCGTTGCGCCGGCCCCAGATGGTCAGCACGCTCAGGCTCCTTCCGACGGACGGCCGGTCAGCACGTCGTCATAGATCGGCAGGTAGTGCAGCCGGGACGGCCGCGGCTCGCGGAAGGCGATGGCGTAATAGCCGATCTGGTGGAAATAGCTGACGCGGGTGCGGACCACCGCCTCATCCTCGGCGTAGCCCATCTGGTCGAAGGCGCGGCGCAGCAGCCCCATGCGGAATTCATCCGCCCCCTGCACCGCCTGCGACACCTCGCGCGACGACCGGCCCCAGTCACGCACCGCCATGTCGAGCGCCGGGCTGAACGGGTCTTCGCTGACCCAGACGTTGCGGAAGGCCCGGAACAGCACGGTGCCGGCCAGGTCGTTGCGGCCCTCCAGCGCCTGGAACGGCCCGCAATTGCGCCGGCGCCATTCTTCCAGCAGCGCGGCCAGCAGGTCCTTGCGGCCGTTGAAGTGGAAATAGAAGCTGCCGCGGGTGACCTTCAGCGCCGTCGCCAGCCGGTCGACCTTGACGCTGGCGACGCCGCCCTTCTCCAGCACCTTCAGCGCGGTGCGGATCCAGTCCTCGCGGCTGAGCGTGCGGCGGCCATTGCCGGACTCGGCCGCCCCCTCCCCGTTGCTCTTCGCCTTCGCCATTCAGCCGCCTTTGCTTCGGTGCCCGCAGGACATAATCGGGAAAGGCCCGCGGGAACAACCCGTCAGATCTTCAGCCGCACGTCGAGCGCGTCGCGCGCGCCGTCGCCCATGAAGTTGAAGCTCATCACCGCCAGGGTGATCGCCAGCCCCGGGAAGATCGCCAGCCAAGGCGCGATCAGGAAGTCGCTCTGCGCGTTGGTCAGCATGTTGCCCCAGCTCGCCACCGGCGGCTGGATGCCGTAGCCGAGGAAGCTGATGTAGGATTCGAGCAGGATCGCATTGGCGGTGTTGAGCGAGGCGGCCACCAGGATCGGCGCCACCGTGTTCGGCAGGATCTGGCGGAACACGATACGCGCGGCGCCGGCGCCGGACAGCTTCGCCGCCAGGATGGAGTCCCGTTCCTTCAGCGACATCACCTGGGCGCGGACGATGCGCGCGATCTCCATCCACGAGGTCAGGCCGATGATCAGCACCACGGTGAACAGCGTCGGGGTGATGAAGGCAGCGACGAACAGCAGCAGGAAGATGTTCGGGAAGCACAGCGCCATGTCGGTCAACCTCATCAGCACCGACCCGACGACCCCGCCGAGATAGGCCGCGAAGGCGCCCAGCAGCGACCCGACCGCGATGGTGACGATCATCGCGGCGAAGCCGACCGACAGCGAGATCTGCCCGGCATAAAGCAGCCGGGTCAGCACGTCGCGGCCGAGATCGTCGGTGCCGAGGATATGGCCGACGGTGAAAGGCGGGGCGTAGGAATTGCTGAGGTCCAGCGCCTCCGGGTCATAAGGCGCGATCCACGGGGCCAGGATCGTCGCCACGATCATCAGCACGACGACGATGGCGCCGGCCACGGCCAGGCGGTGGCGCAGGAAGCGCCGGACCACCCGGCTGCCGCGGCGGCGCGGCGCCGCCTCGGCCGGGGTGACTTCAGGCGGGGCAGCTGCGAGTTCGGCCATCTCAGCCGCCCCCCTTCAGCTTGATGCGCGGGTCGATCAGCGAATTGGCGATGTCGGCCAGGAGGTTGCCGATAATCACCGTGACCGCGCTGAGCATCAGGATCGCCATCAGCACGGGGTAGTCGCGCATCGACAGCGAATTGACGAACAGCGCGCCCATGCCGGGCCAGGAGAACACGGTTTCGGTCACCAGCGCGCCGCCCAGCAGCGACGGCAGCTGCAGCCCCAGCAGCGTGACCAGCGGCACCAGCGCCGCGCGCAGCCCGTGGCGGACCAGGATGACGCGGGTGGTCAGCCCCTTGGCCAAAGCGGTGCGCATGTAGTCCTGGCCCAGCACCTCGAGCATGGCGGAGCGGGCGTAGCGGCTCCACTGCGCCACCAGCACCAGCGACAGGACCGAGACCGGCAGCACCATGTACTGCACCCGGTCGAACACCCCGCCATCGCCGCCGAGTGTGGAGAAGCCGCCGGCCGGGAACCAGCCGAGCTGCACCGCGAACAGGTAGATCGCCACCAGCCCGAACCAGAAGGTCGGCAGCGACAGCGCCATCATCGCCCCTGTCGTCGCCAGGGCGTCGAAGATCGAATAGCGGCGGACGGCGCCGAGGATGCCGATGGCAACGCCCAGCACCATGGCGATCACCATGCTGGCGCCCATCAGCAGCAGCGTGGCCGGAATGCGCTCCAGCACCAGCCCGGCCACCGGCCGGCCGCCGAAGAAGCTGAAGCCCCAGTCGCCGGTCAAGAGGCCGCCGGCCCATTTCAGGTATTGGATATAGGCCGGCTGGTCGAGGCCGAAGATCTGCTTGATCCGCTCGATATCCTGGGCGGTCACGGTCGGGTTCAGGGTGTAGAGCGCCAGCGGCCCACCCGGCGCCAGATGCATCAGCGCGAAGCCGATCAGCGACACGCCGACGATCATCAGCGCCGATTGCCACAGCCGATGCAGGACGAAGGTCAGCATGGCGCGCCTCCCCTGCCCCCTTCCCACAAGGGGAAGGGGGAGCGGAGAGAGCGAACTCCCGCGAGCATGGTCACCCGATCGACCACTCGTTGCAGTTCCACAGGTTGATCGGCACGTAAGGGTTGGGCTTGTAGTTCTTCACCGCGTTGTCGAAGCCGAAGATCTGGGAGAAGACGAAGATCGGCGCGAAGGGCAGGTCGTCCAGCAGCGTCTCCTGGATCTTGGCGTAGATCGCCTTGCGCTTGTCCTGGTCGGTCTCGGCCACGCCCTGGCGGCACAGTTTGTCGATATCCGGGTTCTCGTACTGGACGTAGTTCGAGCCGTTGCCGCCCTTGGCCGGGATCTGGTCGCTCATGATCCGGGCGCCGTAATCCGGGTCGGGGAACAGCAGCGGGTCCCAGCCCACCATCAGCGTGTCGAACTGCGACTTGACGGTGTATTCGCCCCAGACCACCGAGGCCGGCATGTTCTGGATGCGCATGTCGACATTGATCGCCTTCAGGTTTTGCTGCAGCAGCTGCTGCGCCCGTTCGCGCGATTTGTTGCCGGCGGTGGTGGAGATGGTGAAGGACAGCTTGACCCCGCCCTTTTCGCGGATGCCGTCGCCGCCTACGGTCCAGCCGGCCGCGTCCAGCATCTGCGCCGCCTTGGCCGGGTCGGTGCCGGGGTCCTTCAGGGTCTGGTCATAGGCCCAGTGGTTGGTCGGCAGATAGCTGAGCGTGCGCGGCGGGATGCCGAAATAGATCTTCTCGATCAGGTTCTTGACGTCCATCGCCTGGTACAGGGCCTGGCGCACCGCCTTGTCGGCGAATTGCGGCTTGCCGCAGTTGAAGTAGATGAACTCGACGAAGGGCGACGGGCTGATCACCATGGTCTTGCCCGGCAGCGCCTTGGCCCGCGGATACAGCTCCGGCGGAATGCCCTGCAGCTCGAGCACATGGACCTGCCCGGTCTGGAACTGGGCGAACAGCGTCTGCTGGTCCGGCACGTATTTCTGGATCAGCGTCTTCAGGCGCGGCCCATCGCCGTGATATTCGGCATTGCCGCCGAATTCGATGTGGTCCCCGGCCGTGCGCGAGACGAATTTGAACGGGCCGGTGCCCACCGGTGCGGTGTTGAAGCCTGACGTGTTGAGGTCCGCCTCCCCCGCCAGCAGGTGCTGCGGGATGATGCTGGTCTTCTGCCACACCGCCATATAGGGCGCGAAGGCCTGCTTCAGCTTGATCCGGACGGTGGTGTCGTCCGCCGCGCTGATATCCGCCACCTGGTCGTGGCCGGTGCGACCGCGCGCCGCGACCTTCGGGTTCATCACCGTCTCATAGGTGAAGAGCAGGTCCTTCGCGGTGAAGGGCGCGCCGTCATGCCATTTGACGCCGGGCTTGAGCTTGATCGTCCACTCCAGCCCGTCCTGCGAGATGCCGCCATTGGCGACGCTCGGGATCTCGGTGGCCAGGTTGGGCACGAACTGGCCCTTGTCGTCGATCTTCCAGGGTGCGTCGAACACGGCGTATTCCACCGCCGTCTCGACCCCGGTGTTGACGTAGAGCAGCGGGTTGAAGTTCACCGCCTCCTGCGTCACGCCATAGATCAGCGTGCCCGCCTGGGCCCCGCCGGTCTTCTGCAGCAGGGGCGAGGCCAGTTCTCCAGCCGGGAGCTTCAACCCGAAGGCCCCCGCCCCTTTCGCCGTGACGGCCACCCCGGCCGCGGCAGCACCGGCGAGCAATTGCCGCCGGCCGATCCCTGTTTTCGATCCACCGGATTTCGACCGGTTGTCACGATCCGCCATCATCTCCTCCGTCTTGTCCCTGTTCAGCAAGCGGTCAGAGGCGAGCTTCACTGTCGCCGTCGGGTGGGGCCGTGCGCGATTTGACTTTTCGCTTGTCACGTCCAAACCTAACTGTACTGTATGTCGGCAGACGGTCGGACCACTGTCAAGGCCTGAAAAGCAGCCGGTTTTTCAACCCCGGCGCGGTGACGGAACCGTCATCAACAGGCTTAGGAATGCTCGCCTTCGCGGCCATGGCCCGGGGGCGCCTCAGGGAGAGGCTTCGGGTGCTGGCGATCCAGGATCTGACGGTCGCTTTTCGAACCGAAGACGGCGAGTTGCGTGCCGTCGACGGCATCGATCTGGCGATCAGCCCGGGCGAGAAGCTCGGCATCGTGGGCGAGAGCGGTTGCGGCAAATCCACCGTCGCGATGTCGATCATGCGCCTGCTGCCGACCGCCCGCGTGCCGAAGGGCGACATCCTGTTCGAGGGTCGGTCGCTGTTGCGGCTGCGCGAGGGCCAGATGCGCCGGGTGCGCGGCCGCGAGATCGCGATGATTTTCCAGGACGCGATGACGGCACTGCATCCGATGCTGCCGGTCGGCACCCAGATCGAGGAGATCCTGGAGGCGCATGAGACGCTGCCGCGCGGCGAGGCGCGACGCCGGGCGATCGACCTGCTGCGCCAGGTCGGCATCGCCGCGCCGGAGCTGCGCATCGACGCCTACCCGCATGAGCTGTCGGGCGGCATGTGCCAGCGGGTGATGATTGCCATCGCCATCGCCTGCCACCCCAAGCTGATCATCGCCGACGAGCCGACCACGGCGCTCGACGTCACCGTCCAGGCCCAGATCCTGGAGCTGATCGACGAGGTCTGCCGCAAATCCGGCACCGCGGTGCTGCTGATCACCCACGACCTCGGCGTCGTCGCGGGGATGACCGACCGGGTGGCGGTGATGTATGCCGGCAAGGTGGTCGAGACGGCGCCAACCGAAACCCTGTTCGAGCGGCCGGTCCACCCCTACACCCAGGGCCTGCTGCGGTCCGTGCCCCTGCTGGACGAGGGCATCGGCACCGATTTGCCGACCATCCCGGGCAGCGTCGACGTCACCGCGCGCGGCGAGGGCTGCAAATTCGCGCCGCGCTGCGACCACGCGCAGTCGATCTGCCGCGAGAAGACCCCGCCGCTGGAAAGCGTCGAGCCCGGCCATGCCGCCGCCTGCTGGTTCAAGGCGACGCTGGCAGAACGCGCCGTGGGAGGCACGGCATGAGTGCGGATCCGCTGGTCCAGGCCCGCGACGTCACCCTGCGCTTCGATTTGGGCGGCGCCGGGCTGCTGGGCCGCGGCCGGCGCTGGCTGACGGCGGTCGACGGCGTCTCGCTCGACATCCATCGTGGCGAGATCGTCGGGCTGATCGGCGAAAGCGGCTCGGGCAAATCCACCTTCGGCCGCTGCCTGCTGCGCATCCACAAGCCGACCAGCGGCGAGGTGCGGTTCGATGGCGGGGATGTCGCCTCGCTCGACGGCGACGGGCTGCGCCGCTTCCGCCAGCGCACCCAGATGATCTTCCAGGACTCCTTCTCCGCCCTCAACCCACGGATGACAGTCGGCGGCAGCATCGCCGAGCATCTGCACAACCAGCGCTTCGGCAGCCGCGCCGAGATCCGGGCGCGGGTGGTGGAGATGCTGGATTTGATCGGCCTGTCCACCGGCTTCGCCGAGCGCTATCCGCATGAATTGTCGGGCGGACAGCGCCAGCGCGTGGTGATCGCCCGGGCGATCAGCACCGGCCCCGACTTCGTGGTGGCCGACGAGCCGGTGTCGGCGCTGGACGTGTCGATCCGCGCCCAGATCATCAACCTGATCCGCGGCCTGCAGCAGCGGATGAATCTGGCCCTGCTGTTCATCTCGCACGACCTCAGCATCATCGCCCATGTCTCCCAGCGCATCGCCGTGATGTATCTCGGCGAGCTGGTCGAGATCGCGGATCGCGAGACGCTGTTCCGGTCGCCGCTGCACCCCTACACCCATGCCCTGCTGTCGGCCGTGCCGCTGCCCGATCCAAAGCGGGAGAAGCAGCGCCGGCGCCTGACCCTGGTCGGCGAGATCCCGAGCCCGACCAGCCTGCCGAATGGCTGCCGGCTGCAGGGCCGCTGCCCCCGCGCCACCGACCGCTGCCGGCAGGAAGCGCCCGTCCTGGCCGAGCTGGCGCCCGGCCACCGCGTTGCCTGCCACCACCCCGCCCCGCCCGCCGCCGATGCGAATCTCGCTTGCGCACAGGCGCGGTGACCCCCGCCACCGTCGCTCTGCTGCTGTTCCCTGTCGCCCATGCGTCGATCCTCGGTCGATCCCGACTGTAGAGTTATCCCATCAGCCAGAAGCCGACGCCCCGTCTGGAGACCAACCACGCCATGCCCCCGACTGCGACCGAAATTCCGATCGACCCGAAATCCGTGGCCGGAAAGACCCCGGAGGTCGAACGTCACGTCCAGCTTCTCGTGGTCGGCGCCGGCCCGGCGGGCATCGCCGCGGCGGCCGAGGCGGCGGCCCGGGGCCTGGAGGTGCTGCTGGTCGACGAGAACCCGGTCGACGGCGCCCTGATCGGCATGGATGTGCCGCTGCATTTCGGCGGCCGCGCCACCGCCGCGGTGAACACGCCCGCCCGGTTGCTGGAGACCTTCCTGGAAGGATCGCCGGAGCTGGCCGACCTGTTCGACAAGGGCGTCGAGGTGCTGCTGCAGACCACGGTCTGGGGCCTGTTCGCCAACGCACCGGGGGTGCAGTGGATGCCGGGGCCGGTCGCCGGCCTGGCCGACACCGACCGGTCCTGGCTGGTCAGCTTCGACATGGTCGTGGTGGCGGCCGGCCGGCGCGACCTCGGCATGTCCTTCCCGGGCTGGGACCTGGCCGGGGTGATGGGCGTGACCGCGGCGCACCGTCTGATCGCCGGCTATGACGCCTTTGCCGGGCGAAAACTGTTGATCCTGGGCTCCGGCGCCGAGGCGCTGGACCTGGCGCTGACGGCGCTGGAGCGCGGGCTGGAGGTTGCCGGCATCGTCGAGGTCGCGGCCGCGCCGGTCGGGCCGGCGGCGCTGGCCGATGCGGTGCAGGCGCATGGCGTGCCGGTGTTCACCGGCCATGTCATCAAGGCGGCTTCGGGCGGCGTCGACGGCATCTCCCGCGCCACGCTGGTGCGGGTCGATGACGGCCTGTCGCCGGTGCCGGGCAGCGAGCGCGATATCGATTGCGACACCGTCGCCCTGGCCATCGGCACGGTGCCGAACATCGAGCTGCTGGCGGCGCTCGACGCCAAGCTGGTGCATGATCTCGACCGCGGTGGCCATGTGCCGGTGACCGAGGCGGACGGCCGCACCGCCCTGCCCTTCGCCTATGCCGTCGGCGACTGCGCCGGCATCCATTCTGCCAAGTCGATCGACGCCGCGGTGGCACGGCAGGAGGGCCGGATCGCCGCGATCGCCGCGGCCGCCACCCTCGGCCAGGCCGCCGAAGCCGATGTCGCCGCGGCCCGCGCCGGTCTGGCGCAGCCGCTGCAGGTCCAGGGCGACCACCGCATGACCTGGCTGAAGGCGCTGCTGAACACCGGCGGGCTCGACGTCATGGTCTGCCAGTGCGAGGAGGTCAGCCGCGGCGAGCTGCTGGACGTCAGCCCGCCCCGCTATCTCGAGCGCAAATCGAACAAGATGGGCACCCGGTCGCTGACCACGCTGCTGGAGGACGGCCCGGTCAACCAGGACCAGGTCAAGCGCCTGACCCGCGCCGGCATGGGGCTGTGCCAGGGCCGCCGCTGCCGCGAACAGGTGGCAATGCTGCTGGCCCTGTCGTCCCATGTCGATGTCGGCCAGGTGCCGCTGGCGAGCTATCGCCCACCGGTGCGGCCGCTGCCGCTGAAGGTGCTGTGGCCGCAGGACGAGGCCGAGGTGGTGCGGCAGGAATGGGATTCCTGGTTCGGAATCCCGAACCAGTGGATGCCCTGGTGGGATATCCCGACCGACGACACGAAACAGGGCTGAGGCGAGGACCGGATCATGGCAGAGACCAACAAGACCGGCGCTTCGGTCGTCATCATCGGCGGCGGCGTCACCGGGTTGAGCACGGCGTGGTGGCTGGCGCGCAGCGGCGTCGACGTGCTGGTGCTGGAGAAGGGCATCGTCGGCTGGGAGGCATCGGGCCGCAACGGCGGCGGCTGCACCCATCCGCAGAGCCCGCTGTTCCCCGAGGAGCAGCGGCTGTGGCCGCAGATGGACGAACTGCTGGGCTATCCCACGGAGCACCAGAAGCACCGGCTGCGCATCATCCTGCACGAATCCGATGTCGAATTCACCCTGGGCTGGGCCCGGATGGGGGAGAAGCAGGGCTTCCACTTCGAGATGCTGGACGGCAAGCAGATCCGCGAGCTGGCGCCCCTGGCCGACGATTCCGTCGAGCGCGGCACGCTGCTGAAGTATGGCGGCCACGCCAATCCGCAGCGCACATCCCAAGCCTATGCCTGGGCGCTGCAGGACCATGGCGGCCGCATCCTGCAGCATTGCACCGTGACCGGCTTCGACACCGCCGGCGGCAAGGTCACCGGTGTCCGCACCAGCCGCGGCGACTTCAACTGCGACCATCTGGTCATCGCCGCCGGGCCGCAGACCGGCCTGCTGGCCGAGATGCTGGGCGTCGACCTGCCGATCGCATCCGGCCGGGCTGAAATGATCGTGACCGAGCCCCTGCCGCTGATGCCGATGAGCGGAGTCGACGGCAATGGCCTGTACGGCCGGCAGACGCTGCGCGGCAACCTGGTCTATGGCGGCGGGCCGCATGAATGGCTGCCGCCAGTCGGGCTGGCTTCCCCGCCGAAACCATCCAGCCCGCTGCTGCGCAACATCGGCCGGCGGCTGATGGAGCTGTTCCCCAAGGCGGCGCATGTGCGGATGATCCGCAGCTGGTCCGGGGTGATCGAGAACACGCCGGATGGGCGCGCGGTAATCGACCGGATGCCGGGCCTCGACAACGCCATCGTCGCCACCATGTCGAGTGTCGGCTTCGGCCTGTCGCCGGCCAGCGGCCATGCCATCCGCGACCTGGTCGTCGACGGCACCTGCAGCTTCGCCGACCTGTCGACCATGCGCCTCGACCGCTTCGCCGGCCTGCCGAAGGATTGGCGCGAGGCCCAGGGCTGGCTGCCGCCGGTGGCGGCATAGGGCCAAACCCCACCCCTGTCATTGCCGGGCTTGACCCGGCAATCCAGAGGATGTCGACAGTCTCTGGATGCCCGGATCAAGTCCGGGCATGACAGCTTAAGATCGGTCCCACCGGAGCCGGCTAGTCCGGATCGCAGTCCGGGCCGGGGGCGATGATGGCGATGCCGAACCGGTCGGCGATGGCGAGGATCCGGCAGATCTCCTCTGCCGTCGGGGCCGCTGGCGGCGGCAGCGCGGCACCGTCGGCCAGCGGCACTGCCGCCCGCGAGATGAAGCGGTCAAACCCGCCCGGCGTGGTGGTCACCAGGCCGCGGGCCGGCACTTGGCCGAGGTTCCGCAGCTGGTGCGGCACGGTTCGCGGCGCGAAATAGCTTTCGCCGGCCGCGAGCGTGAAGATTCGGTCGCCGATGGTGACCTCCAGCTCGCCCTCCAGCAGGTGCATGGCCTCGTCCTCATTGGCGTGGACATGCAGGCCGCCATCGCCGCCGGGCGGCATGATGCCCTCGATCAGCGACAGCTGGCCGCCGGTCTCCTCGCTCGACAGCAGGATGGTCATCCGCACGCCCAGGAACAGATAGCTGCGGCGTTCGTGTCTGTGGACGGGCAAAGGCTGGAGCATGGGTCGGTCCTTCGGGCTGGGCCCCCTCGCCCTGGCGGGGCGAAACGGCATGCCCGGAACAGACCACATCGACGCCGACCCGGTTTGTGCCCCGGGTCACATGTCGATGGCGTTTGCGACAATCCGGCGAGGAAAATTATCCGGCCGCATCCGACCGGTGGCAGACGCAGCACAGCTTGTTGCCGTCGGGGTCGCGGACATAAGCGCCGTAGTAGCTCGGGTGATAATGCGGTCGGCTGCCGGGCGCGCCTTCATCCTCGCCGCCCGCGGCCAGGGCCGCGCTGTGGAAGGCATCGACCTGCACCCGCTCGCGCACATTGAAGCCGATGGTGACGCCATTACCGAAGGTCGCCTTCTCGCCGTTGATCGGACGGCAGATCAGGAATTCCGGGCCGCTATCCCCTTCCGGGACGTAACAGAGCCAGCCCGAGACCCGGTCGTCGGCCTCGCAGCGCAGGCCGATCGAGGCCAGCACCCTGTCATAGAACTGCTTGGCCCGATCGATGTCGTTGGTGCCGACCGTGATGTGGCTGAACATGGCCCTCCCCGCGGCTTATGTTCCCATTTTGACCGTCCTACCCCAGGCTCACCAGCCGGAATGCGACGGAGTCGGGCCAGCATAGACCCCGGCCTCGTTGGAACGAAGCGGCAACCCTCTTAAAGATTTGTATAATCGCCGATTGCAACCCGAGGCCCTGCGATGACCGACCCGACGCTGATCGATCTCGACCAGTTCCGCGACCGGCTGGCCGCCGGCGGCGACATCGCCGGCATCGCCCTGTCTCACACGGAGTGGCCGGATGCCGCGGTCGATGCCGAGACCGGGTTCAGCGACTGCCTGTTCGAGGCCTGCAGCTTCGCAGGCGGCGACCTGACCGGCGTCGAATTCCGGCGCTGCCGGTTCCTGCGCTGCCGATTCGCCAGCGTCACCCTGCGCGACGCGGTGTTCGAGGATTGCGTGTTCACCGACCGCGCCGCCTCCGCCGGCACCGTCTTTGCCTTCAGCGAGCTGCGCGACGCCCGTTTTCGCCGCTGTGATTTGTCCTTCTGCGGCTTCGAGCGGTCCGGCACCTTCGGCCTGGTGATGGAAGGCTGCAATCTGCTGGGCGCGAAATTCGACCGGGCCGAGTTCAGCCATGCCTTCGGCCGCAAGACCATCGCCACGCAGGCGGAGTTCCGCGACTGCCGTTTCGAGCTGGCCGATCTCGGCCGGATCCGGCTGCCGGGCTGCACCCTGGTCCGCTGCGATTTCCGGGAAGCCGACCTGTCGGATGCCGACCTGAGCGACGCCGACCTGCGCGACAGCGACCTGTCCACCGCGGTGCTGACCGGCGCCGCCCTGGCCGGTGCCGACCTTCGCGGCGCCGATATCACCGGGCTGAACCTGCTGGCGCTGCGGAGCATTGCCGGGCTGAAGATCGACCGCCACCAGCAGCACGCGCTGCTGTCGGCCATGGGCATCGATGTCCTGGCGGAGTAGCGCCGGCTGGAACTGCGGTGCAGCACGCCCCGTTGACGTCATAGCCGGCAGCGGATCGGGACACGGCCGGGTGTCGCAGAGGAGACGCACCATGAGCAACACCGGTCCCCTCACCCAGCAGATCCACGCCGATCTGCTGTCGCTGATCGGCGAACGCTCCGAGGAGTATGCGGCCGAGGCCGGCGGCGACCAGTACGCCGTCAGCGGCGCCCTGATCGGCGCGCTGGCCTTCCTGACCGGCCAGATGATCGCGGCCACGGTCGAACCGACAGATGTGAGCCCGCTGATCGAACGGGCCGCCGCCAACATGCGCGTCGGCGCCGAGGTCGGCGGCGTCCAGGTCGAGGCGGTGGACGCCAACATCACGAGACATTGAGACTTAAACGGTCTCTCAAGCGTCCGCCAGGCGCCGCACTTCCTCGCGGATCGAGCCGAGCACGCGGTGGCGCAGGCGGATGAAGTCGTCGGTCTCGGCGATCTCCGGCGCCCGCGGGCGCGTCAGCGGCACCGCTACGATCTCCTTGATCCGCCCCGGCCGGCTGGACATCACCGCGATCCGGTCGGACAGGTACACCGCCTCGTCGACATCATGGGTGACGAACAGCACGGTCAGGCGGTGCGCCTCCCATATGCCGGTCAGCAACTCCTGCATCTGCTGCCGGGTCAGGGCGTCGAGCGCGCCGAAGGGTTCGTCCATCAGCAGGATCTTGGGCCGGTAGCACAGCGCCCGGGCGATGGCGACGCGCTGCTTCATGCCGCCCGAGAGCTGGCTGGGCCAGGCATCGGCGAAGCGGGACAGGCCGACCAGCGCCAGATGCTCGCGCGCCGTTTCCTTCACCTTCGCCGTGGGCAGGCCGAAGCCGCGCAGGGCGAATTCGACATTGCCCAGCGCCGTCAGCCACGGCATCAGCGTATAGCTCTGGAACACCACGCCGCGGTCGCGCCCCGGCCCCGCGATCGGCCGGCCGTCGACCAGCACCGCGCCCTGGTCGAACTCCTGCAGCCCGGCGACGATCGACAGCAAAGTGGACTTGCCGCAGCCGGAGGCGCCGACCAGCGACACGAACTCGTTCTCGCCCAGCGCCAAGTCGATGCCCTGCAGCACCTGCAGCCGGTCCTGGTTCTGCACGAAGGTCTTCGACAGACCCTTCACCTCGAGCCGCACCGTCATCGCCGCGCCCGCTCATAGGGGAACAGGCGATGGGCCAGCGCCTTCATGCCCTGGTCGGTGACCAGGCCGAGCACGCCCAGCACCAGGATGTAGCCGATGATGGTGTCGGTCTGGAAAAACCGCTGCGCCGCGTTGATGCGGTAGCCGAGGCCGGAGGTGGCGGCCACCAGCTCCGCCAGCACCAGCCAGGTCCAGGCCCAGCCCAGACTGATTCGCATCGAATCCCAGATGCCCGGCAGGGCCGCCGGGATCACGATCGACATCAGGATCCGGCGCGGCTTCATCTCCAGCGTGCGGCCGACATCGATGAAGTCCCACGGCACGCGCTTGACGTTGTCCATGATCAGCAGGACCTGCTGGAAGAAGGTGCCGATCCAGATGATCAGGAATTTCTGCAAATCGCCGGTGCCGGTCCACAGGATGGTCAGCGGCACGAAGGCGACCACCGGCATGTAGCGGACGAAATCCACCACCGGCTCGATCAACGCCTCCCACACATGGTAGCGCCCGATCAGCACGCCGATCGGGATGGCGAACAGCGTGGCCAGCCCGAAGCCGATCAGGATGCGGTAGATGCTGATCACCGCGTCGTCCCACAGCTGGCCCGACTGCGCCAGCCCGCCCAGCCGTTCGGCCACCTGCCCCGGCGACGGCAGGAACAGCGGCCGGACCAGCCCCGACATCGTCACCGCGGCCCACAGCAGCAGCAGGCCGAGGAACACGCAAACGGCGATGCCGGCGAAGCGCCCGGGCGTCAGCCTCGTGTCCAGGCGGAACAGGCCGCGGCGGCGGGGGGCTGGCTCAATCGTCACGGGGCGGCAGCGGCCACGAAGCGCGGATCGATCAGCGACGCGGCATCGACATCGCCCTGCAGCAGCCCGGCGGCCTGGGCCGCCTTCTTCACATCGACGATGACGTGCTGGGTGAAGGCGCCGGTCAGCTGGGTCTTGTTGTCGGGCAGCGACACGAAGGTGACGCCATCGAAGGCGGTCGACAGCTCTTCCGGTGTCGCGCCCACCGCCTTGGCGATGATGGCGCGGTCGCCGGCCGTGTCCTTGGCGTAATCCGCATGCGCCGCCTGCCAGGCCTTCAGCAGCGCCGCGACCTGGCCCGGCTTCTCCTTCAGCACGTCCTCGCGCACGACGAAGACGTCCGACACCAGGCCCGGATCGGCCGAGGCGGTGTAGAGCAGCTTGACCGCCGGGTCCTGCGCCCGCGCCACGGTCAGGTACGGCTCATAGGTCACGGCGACCGGCACCCGCTTGGCGATCAGCGCCGCACCGGCATCCGAGGCCGGCATCGGCACCGGCGTGATGTCGGCCAGGGTCATGCCGTTGGCGGCCAGGGCATAGTTCAGCAGGATGTGGCTGGTGGTGCCCTCCTCATAGGCCACCTCCTTGCCCTTCAGGTCGGCGATGGTCTTGACGTCGGGCCCGGCCAGGATGGCATCGGCGGTCATGCTGACGTCCAGCAGCGCGACGATCCGGATCGGCAGCCCGGCCGAGGCCATCACCAGCGCCGTGTGGGTGGCGATGTTGGCGCCGTCCAGCTGGCCGCTGGCCAGGGCGGCGTTGATGTCCTTGTCCTGGGTGAAGTTGACGATCTCGACGTCCGACAGCCCCTGGGCCTGGAACAGCTTTTTCTCGGCCGCGACATGCCACAGGCCGTAGCCGAGCCAGGGCTCGATCCCCATCTTGAAGCTGCCGGCCTCCGGCTGGGCCGGAACCGCTTGTGCTGCCGCCGGCCCGGCCCAGGCCAGGCCCGCTGCGACCGTGGCCGCCAGAACGACGCCGCGCGGCGTCACGCCATGATGTCCCATAGCCTTTTCCCCGTCTGTTGAAGCCGCCGTTGGCCGGCCGCGCTGTTTTTGCGGAGCGACAATTCATAAAGTGGCGGCTCGCAGAGTCAATCGATGGTCCCTATAAAGTCAGACGTATTTTCGCCAATCCGGGACAAGGCCATGAGCGACGCCATCCGAATCCACGATTTGTCGACGCTGTCGGGCGCCGGCCGCCAGGCGCTGCTGGCCCGGACGGAGGCCGATCTCGGCCCGTTCCTCGATGCCGTCCGGCCGATCATCGCCGCGGTTCGGGCCGAAGGCGACGAGGCGGTGGCCCGCTTCACCAGGGATTTCGACAAGGCGCCGGTCTCGGCCGATAGCCTGGGGGTGAGCCAGGAGGCGCTGGACGCCGCGCCCGCCGCGCTCGAGCCGGAGGTGATGGCGGCGATCGACTTCGCCGCCGACAGTATCCGCCGGTTCCATGAGGCGCAGCTGCCGGAGGAGATGTGGTGGAAGGAGGTGCGCCCCGGCGTGTTCGCCGGCGACCGCATCCGGCCGATCCCGTCTGTCGCCTGCTATGTGCCGCGCGGCAAGGGCGCCTTCCCGTCGGTGGCGATGATGACGACGATCCCGGCCCTGGCCGCAAAAGTCCCGAACGTGATCATCATCACCCCGCCCGGCCCGAACGGGCAGGTCGACACCGCGACGCTGGCAGTGGCCAGGCGGGTCGGCGTCACCCGGGTCTTCGCCGCCGGCGGTGCCCAGGGCGTGGCGGCGGTGGCCTATGGCACGGCGACGATCCCGAAATGCGACAAGATCGTCGGCCCCGGCAGCCCCTATGTCGTCGCCGCCAAGCGCCTGCTGGCCGATGCGATCGATACCGGCACGCCGGCCGGCCCGAGCGAATCCATCATCCTGGCCGATGACAGCGTGGACGGCGCCCTGGCGGCGCTGGACCTGATCATCGAATCCGAGCACGGGCCGGACAGTTCGGCCTGGCTCGTCACCAACAGCCGGCTTGTGGCGGAGCAGGCGGCGGCCGCACTGCCGCAGCATTGGGCGGCGATGAGCACCGGCCGCGCCGGCTTTTCCCGCACCGTGCTGACCGGGCCGCGCGGCGGCATCGTGCTGGCGCCGGACTGGGACGCGGCGATCGGCTTCGTCAACGACTACGCGCCGGAGCATCTGCAGATCCTGTCGCACGACCCCTTCGCCGATGCGGCGCGGATCGACCATGCCGGCGAGATCCTGCTGGGGCCGCACACGCCGGTGACGATCGGCAATTTCGTGCTGGGGCCGAACGCGGTGCTGCCGACCGGCGGCCACGCCCGCACCGCCTCGCCGCTGTCGGTGTTCGACTTCCTGAAGCGGACCTCGATCGGCTATGTCAGCGCCGCCGGCTATCCGGCCCTGGCGCAGCAGGCCCGGATCCTGGCGACCTATGAAGGCTTCGATGGCCACGCCCGCGCCGTGTCCGAGGTGCGGGACGCGCTGCTGCCGAAGCGGGGCTGACCGTGGCCGACACCGAGACCGTCACGCTGTGGCGCCCGGTCGGACCGGAGGAATTGCGCCTGATCCGGGACGCGGGCATGCGCGCCTTCCCGCCCCGGCTGCCGGACCAGCCGATCTTCTATCCCGTGCTGTCGGAAGACTATGCCGTGAAGATCGCCCGCGACTGGAACGTGCCGGCCAGCGGGTCGGGCTATGTCCTGCGCTTCCAGGTGCGCCGCGACGTCCTCGAAGGCTATGCGGTGCAGGACGCCGGCGGCCGCAGCCACCAGGAATACTGGATCCCGGCCGAAGACCTGCCGGCCTTCAACGCCGCCATCATGGGCGAGATCGAGGTAGTGGCGGAGTTTCACGGGAAATAGACGCAACGAACTTAACCTTCACTGTCATTGCCGGGCTTGACCCGGCAATCCAGAGGATATCGACAGCCTCTGGATGCCCGGATCAAGTATCGACAGCCTCTGGATGCCCGGATCAAGTCCGGGCATGACAGGCGGGTGGAGAATCTCCCACCTTAGATCGACGCCAAGTACCCGCCATCGACATACAGCACCTGGCCGGTGACATAGGCGGCGGCGTCGGAGCACAGGAACACGGCCGGGCCGGCCAGATCCTCCATCCGGCCGAAGCGGCCCATCGGGATGGCGGACAGCATGCGCTGCTGCCAGGC